>CALHBZ010000322.1 GCA_937930605.1 Streptococcus oralis | reverse complement strand
CAGAGGATATTATGAGTATTGAAATGACCGTCAGTGAGATTGCAGAGGTCTTAGGCCTATCTCGTCAGGCAATCAACAATCGTGTCAAAGAACTTCCCGAAGAGGACACGAAAAAAAATGACAAAGGTGTAACAGTAGTTACTCGAAGTGGCTTAATCAAGCTAGAAGAAATCTATAAAAAAACGATTTTTGAAGATGAACCAGTCAGTGATGATGTCAAACAACGTGAACTGATGGAAATCTTGGTCGATGAGAAAAATGCTGAAATTCTTCGATTGTACGAGCAACTCAAGGCCAAGGACCAGCAGCTGGCAGAAAAAGATGAGCAGATGCGCATCAAAGACCGCCAGATTGCTGAAAAGGACAAACAATTGGATCAACAGCAACAGTTAACTCTTCAAGCAATGAAGGATCAAGAAAGCTTGAAACTAGAGTTGGACCAAGCAAAAGAAGAAGTCCAAGCAACCAAAAGAGGCTTTTTTGCTCGCCTGTTTGGAGGAAAATAAAGAAGCTGTTTGGGTTATTCACTAACCTAATAGCTTCTTTTATTATTTATAGTTTAAATTGAGTCGGAATTGAGGTAAAAGATGGAAAAATTAAGAGACTATATCGCCTTTGACTTAGAATTCAATCAACACGAAGGGGTTACCCATTTAATTCAGGTATCAGCAGTTCATTTTCAAGATGGTCATGAAATAGATGCCTTTGATTCTTATGTCCATACCAGCGTACCTTTAAAGAGTTTTATCAATGGTTTGACAGGAATTACAGCTGAAACCTTGAAAGATGCGCCAAAAGTAGAACAAGTTTTACAGGACTTTCAGGCTTTTGTTGGCAACTTACCCATCGTTGGTTACAATGCAGCCAAGAGTGATTTGCCTATTCTCATGGAGCATGGTTTGGACTATCGTGACCAGTATAAGGTTGACCTATATGATGAGGCTTTTGAACGCCGTAGTTCCGACCTACACGGCATAGCTAACCTCAAACTGCAAACTGTTGCGAATTTTTTAGGCTTTAAAGGTCAATCGCATAATAGTTTAGAAGATGCTCGCATGACAGCGCGTGTTTATGAAGCCTTTCTGGAGTCTGATGAAGGAAAACTATTATTGAAAGAACAGAGTAGTCTATCCATGAATTCCTTTGGTGGGTTAGATTTATCTCAATTTCTAGACTAGGAGTGCTTATGAAACCTGAAAAACCTAAAAAACTAGGTTTTAGGAAAATTTACCTCAACCTAGATAAAGTTCTCTTCCTCTTTTTCTTAATTTTCATGATGGTGGAATATCTGTGGTTACCTCTCAATTCTTTTCTTGCTGGTCTTTTACTCAGCCAGACGGGCTATTTGTTTATTTCTTACAATAA
Source organism: Streptococcus oralis (assembly GCA_937930605.1). Taxonomy (GTDB): domain Bacteria; phylum Bacillota; class Bacilli; order Lactobacillales; family Streptococcaceae; genus Streptococcus; species Streptococcus oralis_CO. The sequence goes on along the minus strand of CALHBZ010000322.1, from coordinate 11,207 downwards.
TATTTTTGCCATTATCACGAGTTCTCCTTTAATCAGTCTGGCCTTTCTCGTCTTGATTGTAATCAATCTTTTGGTGGCCTATTTCCAGATTTGCCTCCTCTTTATTGGGGCGCGTCACCTTCTCTACCATGAAAAGAGAACCTTGATTGAGTACAGTCGCAAAGTTTTCCAGCAAAGTTTTCTGTTCATGAAACGCTTGAGCTTCTGTAAGATGGCCTTTGTATTCTTCTACGTAGCCATGCTCTTTCCTTTCATCAGGAAAATTTTAAAAATTTATTACTTAAATAAAATCGTTATTCCAGACTTTATCGTAACTTATCTGGAAGACAAGTACTGGCTAGTAGGTTTGATGATTTTTGCATCTGCTTGGATTTTGCTCTATGTGTCTGTCCGACTCATGTTTGTCCTTCCAAAGATTCTCTTTGAAAAGAAGACTGTGAGAGAAGGAGTAAAATTTAGTCTGCAAAAGACAAAAAAACAAGTTCTCTTTTATGCTTGGAACTTGCTGCTCATTATTATTAAAACCTATCTCTTTTTCTTCCTCCTCTTGACTCCCTTGCTATTGGGACAGATTGTAATTGATAATTTAACACAGAAAGAATCACTGATTCTTGGAGTTATCAACTTTGTCTTGATAAAAAACATCCACTATATGGCGTTGACCTATTTCCTTGTTAAGTTTGTCTCCCTTTTGACAGGTGAGGAACTGGAGATTATGCCAAGAAGAAAAAAAGACCATTTGATGAGATGGGGAGTTATGGGCTGCGCTAGTATCTTTTTTGCGCTGGAAGGTTATATCTATCTGGAAGCTCCTGTGACAAATACCCCTTTAGTCATTTCACATAGGGGCGTTTCAAATAAAAATGGTGTACAAAACACTGTACAGTCTTTGGAAAAAACAGCGCAACTGAAACCAGATTTGATTGAAATGGATGTGCAGGAGACCAAAGATGGTCAGTTTGTGATGATGCATGACGCTAATCTTAAGAACTTAGCAGGTATCAACGCCAGTCCTCAAGACTTGACTTTGGAGGAGTTGAAAGGGTTAGATATTTCTGAAAATGGCTATCGAACCAAGATATCTAGTTTTGATGACTATCTCAATCGCGCGAATGAACTTCATCAAAGATTGTTGATTGAAATCAAAACCAGTAAAAAAGACAGTCCGCAAATGATGGAACGTTTTCTAGAGAAATATGGCCCTATTATCAAGCAGTACGGTCATCAGATGCAATCACTAGACTATCATGTGATTGACCAAGTTTTGAAATATGATTCGACTATTCCAGCTTATTTCATCTTGCCTTATAATAGTATTTTCCCAAAAACCAAGGCAACTGGCTATACCATGGAGTATTCAACATTGGATGAATATTTTGTCACGAAACTTTGGTATACGGAACAAAAGCTTTACGTATGGACTGTGAATGGTTCTGAGGCTTTTGATAAAGCCGTTCAGCTCGGAGCTGATGGGATGATTACGGATGATCTTGAAATGGTTCAGTTGCAAGTAACAACGGCGCAAGATGATCCTGAGTATACGGAACTACTACTAAAAAAAGCAACGGAGTTCTTTAATTTCTAAACTAGTCATTTATAGTAGTTAAGAACTAATATAAAAATAGATAAGTAGAAAAGTGTTTGAATTTCAGTTTACAATATGTGGATTGAAATTATAGACTGAAATAATAAAAAGGAGAGGAACGAACCTCTCCTTTTTATTATAGGGTGTAACTTTGATGCAATTAACAAATAGTTATAAATGCTAAAAGTCAATAGAACTAGAAAGACAATCCGCCTGAAAAAGCACTTAATTTTTGTTTAGCAGTTTCATTAATTTGATCAATGGCATGATTGATAGCTTGACTAGTCAAATCAGATAGAGTATCCAAGTCTTCTGGATCAACAACTTCAGGTTTAAATTCAATCTTAACAACTTTTTTATCACCAGTTAGAGTTGCAATGACTAAATCTTGGCTAGATTTTCCAGTAAATTCTGTTGCAGCTAATTCTGCTTGAGCAATATCCATGTCTTTTTTAAGTTTTTGGGCTTGCTTCATCATATTTTGCATGTTCATCATAATAGTTTCTAGGTTCCTTTCTTGGTCAGGGAATTTCATCCTCTGATATCGTTTTTCTTGAGAAAAGTAACCACCTTCAAACATATATCGTATAGAGTGGTATCTTCTGTGTGTTTAATAAAGGAGAGCTTTTAATATCTAAGCTACAAAAGAATTTAGTTCTTTAAATCATAGGCTGATATTTACTCTTGAAAGTGAAGTGATGTAGGTCAGGGTACTGATTTTGTTGTTTTCATCCCTACCTCATTTTAAAAGCGATCACCTCATTTTCTAGGCTATTTTTCTTTCAAATTCATTTGAAAGAAACCATTTCTATCTATAAGGCATATCAAGCTGCTAAGTTCTATTAGCAATCCCTATAGAAATCAGTATTCTCCTCTTTCAATACACAGTAAATTATAGCATGTTTTTACTACGCTGTCAATTTCCCAAATACTTTACACTAAAGCAAATGAAGAATGGCTATGCCTTGTAAATCATATCTCTAGTTTATGGCTGACTTCAAGTGAGATATTGCGGACATTTATACTGTTTATAAAAAATAAAATGAATTGATTTCGGTTGACTTTTCTATACTCTTTTCAAGTTTATTCGATTTTGTGCTCCAATGGACTAGACTTGATGTTATGAGTAAAAAAGGATTTATTAATCCCTAATTTAAGAAATTTATGGATTTCCTAGTTTTTTGTATTTTTAAAAATAACTTTAAGGTTCGTATTATATTCTAAAGAACTCTATGTTAACCGAACGTTAAATAGAGAATGTAGAGGATAACCTAATTTTATTTTTTAATTTGTTATAATTTTTTCAAATTCATCTGGATATTGTTCACTTTTTGACCGAAATAGTGAGTTGGTTCGACTAAATGGGGTTCTATCTTTTCTTCATGATAGGCTTAGATTGTGATATAATAGATGAGAATGAGTTTTTTAGAACAAACTAAAGGAGAATATATATGATCTATGCAGGAATCCTAGCCGGAGGAACTGGTACACGCATGGGGATTAGCAATTTACCAAAACAATTCTTGGAGTTGGGTGATCGTCCTATTTTGATCCACACAATTGAAAAATTTGTCTTGGAGCCAAGTATTGAAAAAATTGTAGTTGGAGTTCATGGAGATTGGGTGTCACACGCTGAGGACTTGGTTGACAAGTATCTTTCTCTTCACAAGGAGCGCATCATCATTACCAAGGGTGGGGCTGATCGCAATACCAGTATTGAGAAGATTATTGAAGCCATTGATGCCTACCGACCAATCACTCCAGAAGATATTGTGATTACCCACGACTCTGTTCGTCCATTTATCACACTTCGCATGATTCAGGACAATATCAAGCTTGCTCAAGATCATGATGCAGTTGACACAGTGGTAGAAGCGGTTGACACCATTGTTGAAAGTACAAATGGTCAGTTTATCACGGATATTCCAAATCGTGCTCACCTCTATCAAGGTCAAACACCTCAGACTTTCCGCTGTAAGGATTTCATGGATTTGTATGGTTCCCTATCTGATCAAGAAAAGGAAATCCTAACGGATGCATGTAAGATTTTTGTTATCAAAGGAAAGGATGTTGCTCTAGCTAAAGGGGAATATTCAAACCTTAAAATCACAACTGTGACAGACTTGAAAATTGCAAAAAGCATGATTGAGAAAGACTAAGGCTATGATTAATCAAATTTATCAACTGACAAAACCAAAGTTTATCAATGTAAAATACCAAGAAGAGGACATTGATCAGGAGAATCATATCCTTATCCGTCCAAATTTTATGGCGGTTTGTCATGCGGATCAACGTTATTATCAAGGGAAACGCGATCCAAAGATATTGGCTAAAAAGCTTCCTATGGCGATGATACATGAGTCTTGTGGAACTGTTATTTCAGATCCAACTGGGACTTATGAAGTCGGCCAAAAGGTAGTTATGATTCCGAATCAACCGCCTATGCAGAGTGACAAGGAGTTCTATGAAAACTACATGACAGGGACCTACTTCCTATCTAGTGGTTATGATGGCTTTATGAGAGAGTTTGTCTCTCTTCCAAAAGACCGTGTTGTTTCTTATAATGACATTGAAGATACAGTTGCTGCCATTACTGAATTTGTGAGTGTAGGTATGCATGCCATGGATCGTTTCTTGAATCTCGCCCACAGCAAACGAGAGCGTATCGCAGTTATCGGAGATGGTAGTTTGGCTTTTGTGGTTGCCAATATTATCAATTACACTCTACCAGAAGCAGAGATTATCGTGATTGGTCGCCATTGGGAAAAACTGGAACTCTTCTCTTTTGCAAAAGAGTGCTACATCACGGATAATATTCCCGAGGATCTGACCTTTGATCATGGATTTGAATGTTGTGGTGGCGATGGAACAGGACCTGCTATCAATGATTTGATTCGTTACATTCGCCCTCAGGGTACGATTCTCATGATGGGAGTGAGCGAGTACAAGGTCAATATCAATACACGAGATGCTTTAGAAAAAGGTTTATTATTGGTTGGTTCATCACGATCAGGACGGATTGATTTTGAAAATGCAATTCAGATGATGGAGGTCAAAAAGTTTGCGAATCGTCTGAAAAATATCCTTTATATTGAAGAACCGGTGAGAGAAATCAAGGACATTCACCGTGTCTTTGCTACAGACCTTAATACTGCTTTTAAAACAGTATTCAAGTGGGAAGTGTAGAAGATGGAGGCTAATTGTGGAGAAACTCATCAAAGAAAAAATTTCTTCTTTACTAGCTGAGGAAGAGGAAGTCCTCAGTGTTGAATAACTGGGAGGCATGACCAATCAGAATTATTTGGTTAAAACAACTTCTAAACCCTATATTGTTAAATTTTTCGGAAAAGGGACTGAAAAGCTCATCAATCGTCAAGATGAAAAATACAATCTTGAATTGTTGAAAGATTTAAATCTTGATGTCAAGAATTATCTTTTTGATATTGAGTCAGGAATCAAGGTAAATGAGTACATTGAATCTGCAACAACGCTTGATTCCACTTCAATTAAGACCAAGTTTGAAAAGATTGCACCGATTCTACAGATCATTCATGCATCAGGTAAAGAACTAAGAGGGGAATTTGCACCTTTTGAGGAAATCAAAAAATACGAAGCCCTGATTGAGGGGAATGTCCCTTACGCCAATTATGAAGCTGTGAGAAAAGATGTATTTTCGTTAGAGAAAAGATTGGCTGACTTAGGTGTTGACAGAAAGTCTTGCCATATCGATTTGGTTCCAGAAAACTTTATCGAGTCTCCCCAAGGACGCATGTATTTGATTGACTGGGAGTACTCTTCCATGAATGACCCAATGTGGGATTTGGCAGCTCTCTTTTTGGAATCTGAATTTACAAATCAGGAAGAAGAAGATTTCCTAACCTACTATGAGAGTGACAAAACTCCAGTATCTCGTGAAAAGATTCGAATCTATAAAATTTTGCAAGATACTATCTGGAGTTTGTGGACAGTGTACAAAGAAGCTCAAGGTGCTGACTTTGGAGATTATGGTGTGGGTCGTTACCAAAGAGCTGTTGACGGTTTGACCTACTATGGAGGTTCGGATGAAGAATAAAAATGGTGTTTCTTTTGGTCTGCTCTCAGGTATCTTCTGGGGGCTAGGTCTGACTATCAGTTCTTATATCTTTTCGATTTTTACAAATCTTTCGCCTTTTGTGGTGGCTGCTGCACATGATTTCTTGAGTATCTTTATCTTGTTAGCTTTTCTTTTGGTAAAAGAAGGAAAAGTTCGTTTTTCAATTTTCCTAAATATCCGAAATGTCAGTGTTATTATAGGAGCCTTGCTAGCTGGACCTATTGGCATGCAGGCCAATCTTTACGCAGTTAAGTATATCGGTAGTTCTCTTGCGTCTTCAGTATCAGCTATCTATCCAGCGGTCTCTGTTTTACTCGCATTTTTCATTTTGAAACACAAGGTATCTAAGAATACAGTCTTTGGTATTTTGTTGATTATCGCTGGTATTATTGCCCAGACTTACAAAGTTGAGCAGGTTAATTCTTTTTATATCGGAATTCTTTGTGCATTAGTTTGTGCCATTGCCTGGGGAAGTGAAAGTGTTCTTAGTTCCTACGCCATGGAAAGTGATCTAAGCGAAATTGAAGCACTATTAATCCGCCAAGTAACTTCATTCTTGTCTTATCTTGTGATTGTGCTCTTTTCTCACCATTCATTTGCAGAAGTAGCGGATGGACAATTACTCGGCTTGATGTTAGTCTTTGCAGCATGTAATATGATTTCATATTTAGCTTACTATATTGCTATCAATCGTTTACAACCTGCAAAAGCAACTGGTTTGAATGTAAGCTATGTCGTTTGGACAGTATTGTTCTCAGCAATGCTTTTAGGAACACCTCTCGATATGGTGACCATTATTACATCACTTGTTGTCATGGCTGGTGTTTATATTATTATTAAAGAATAAAGGAGAATAGTGTGAAAGCAATTATCTTGGCAGCGGGGTTGGGAACTCGTCTGCGTCCTATGACGGAAAATACACCCAAAGCCTTGGTTAAGATTAACCAAAAACCCTTGGTGGAATACCAAATTGAATTTTTGAAAGAGCGAGGAATTGATGAGATTATCATTGTTGTTGGCTACCTCAAAGAACAATTCGACTACCTAAAAGAAAAATATGGTGTTCGTTTAGTTTTTAACGACAAGTATGCCGATTACAATAACTTTTACTCACTTTACCTTGTAAAAGAAGATTTAGCTAACAGCTATGTCATTGATGCGGACAATTATCTTTTCAAGAACATGTTCCGCAATGATATCGACCGATCTACTTACTTCAGTGTGTATCGTGAAGATTGTGAAAATGAATGGTTCTTGGTTTACGGTGATGACTATAAGGTTCAAGACATCATTGTTGATAGCAAAGCTGGCCGTATTTTGAGTGGTGTATCATTCTGGGATGCTCCAACCGCAGAAAAGATTGTTGGCTTTATTGACAAAGCCTATGCAAGCGGCGAATTTGTTGACCTCTATTGGGATAACATGGTTAAAGATAATATCAAAGAGTTAGATGTGTATGTCGAAGAATTAGAAGGCAACAGCATCTATGAAATTGATAGCGTTAAGGACTATCAAAAGCTAGAAGAAATTTTATCTACTATTAATTAAGGAAAGAGAAGAAGGATTGGACCTTCTTTTTTTGTAGTTGAAATTAAGGGGTGTTTGGTATTGATTGTATTCTTAAAATAAAACAAAAAAAGAAACAAAATAAAACAAAAAGTATTGACAACGGTTTCATATAGTGTTATACTTATAACGTAAAAGTTAATTGAAAGAAGGGAAACTGTTATGGGATTAGATCATTTCTTTGACAAAGACCTCGTGTTTTGCTTAGAAGCGGATAATCAAGAACAACTCTTTGACCAGGTAGCAACCCTGTTGGAAGAACGAGAAATAGTGACTCCAACTTATCGTGAAGCCTTGATCACGCGTGAAAAGTCATTTCCAACTGGCTTAGATATGGAATTTCTGGGAAAGGACTTGCCAAATGTAGCGATTCCTCATACAGATATTGTTCATAATCTAGCTGAGAAAGTGGTGGTTGTTCGATTAGAAAAACCAGTAACTTTTCACAATATGATTGCTCCTGATAAGGAGGTGGAAGTATCTCTACTCTTCTTTATCATAAACAACTCAAGTTCGAGTCAAACGAATATTCTGGCTCAGTTGATGGATTTCTTTACAGGGAAGGATCATCTAGAAGATCTATCAAAAATTTCCGAACCAGAAAAACTTTATGCTTACATTGCTGAAGCAACAGCTTAATCTTGTCTATTAAAAATTATAAAATCGGAGGAAATCCTAATGATTAAAATTCTCGCTGCCTGTGGTGCAGGTGTTAACTCAAGTCACCAAATTAAAAGTGCTCTAGAAGAAGAACTCTCAAATCGTGGGTATGACGTTCACTGTGATGCAGTCATGGTGAAAGATGTGAACGAAGACCTTATCAAGGGCTACGATATCTTTACTCCAATTGCAGCAACTGACCTTGGTTTTGAACCAGGCATTCCAGTTATCGAAGCTGGACCAATCTTGTTCCGTATTCCTGCAATGAGCGCTCCAGTATTTGACAATATTGAGGCAGCTATCAAGGAACACGGACTAAGCTAATTATTATTTTGTAATATTCCATAAAAATAAAGGGAGGAACTATTATGGATGTCATTATCAATCTGGCCAACGATATCTTTAAACCTATCTTGGATATGGGTGGACCAATCATCATGCTGATCATTTTGACAGTATTGGCTCTACTTTTTGGAGTGAAATTCTCCAAAGCGCTTGAAGGTGGTATCAAACTTGCTATCGCTCTTACTGGTATCGGTGCTATCATCGGTATGCTCAACGGAGCTTTCTCAGCATCACTTGCGAAATTCGTTGAAAATACTGGTATCCAGTTGAACATCACTGACGTTGGTTGGGCACCACTTGCAACCATCACTTGGGGTTCTGCATGGACACTTTACTTCTTACTTGTGATGTTGATTGTCAATGTTGTGATGCTTGCTATGAAGAAAACGGATACACTTGATGTCGATATCTTCGATATCTGGCACTTGTCAATCACTGGTCTTTTGATCAAATGGTACGCAGACAACAATGGAGTTAGCCAAGGGGTTTCACTCTTCATCGCGACTGCTGCAGTTGTCCTTGTCGGTGTCTTGAAAATCATCAACTCTGACTTGATGAAACCAACTTTCGATGACCTTCTTAACGCACCAAGTTCATCACCAATGACTTCAACTCATATGAACTACATGATGAACCCAGTTATCATGGTCTTGGATAAGATCTTCGATAAAGTATTGCCTGGTCTTGATAAATATGACTTTGACGCTGCAAAATTGAACAAGAAAATCGGTTTCTGGGGATCTAAATTCTTCATCGGTTTCATCCTTGGTATTGTTATCGGTTTTATGGGTACTCCACAACCTGTTGAAGGACTTAAAGATGCTGCAAACTGGCAAGAAGTCATTAAAGGTTGGTTGAGCCTTGGTTTGACTGCCGGTGTCTGCTTGGAGCTCTTTTCACTTATCGGATCATGGTTCATCGCAGCCGTAGAACCACTTTCACAAGGTATTACAAACGTTGCTACTAAACGTCTTCAAGGACGTAAATTCAACATCGGTCTTGATTGGCCTTTCATCGCTGGTCGTGCTGAAATCTGGGCTTGTGCCAACGTACTTGCACCAATCATGTTAGTAGAAGCTGTACTTCTTTCTAATGTTGGTAATGGTATTTTGCCACTTGCAGGTATCATCGCTATGGGTGTAACTCCAGCTCTCTTGGTTGTTACACGTGGTAAATTGCTCCGTATGATTATCTTTGGAACTCTCTTGTTGCCACTCTTCCTTCTTTCAGGTACTCTTATCGCTCCATTCGCAACAGAACTTGCTAAAGGTGTAGGTGCCTTTCCTAAAGGTGTAGATAGTGCTCAATTGATTACTCACTCAACTCTTGAAGGACCAATCGAAAAACTATTTGGTTGGGCAATCGGTAATGCTACAACAGGCGATATCAAAGCAATCCTTGGTGCAGCAGCCTTCCTTGTATTCTATGTAGGTATCTTTGCTTGGTATAGAAAACAAATGATCAAACGTAACGAAGAATACGCAGCAAATGCTAAATAATTCGCTCCTATAAAATGTAAATTGTGAAAACTAGGTTGTTAATTTCCGACATTGGGAGTGGCAACCTAGTTTTTTATATAAAAATCTAAAAATAGTTGGAGAACTTTATGGTAATTGAAGTAAAATCAGATCAGTTAACGGTTCAGTTTAAAACCTTAGGTGGCGCCTTGTCATCGATCAAGGATCGAGATGGAATTGAGTACTTGTGGCAAGGGGATGCAACCTATTGGAGTGGACAAGCACCAGTACTTTTTCCAATCTGTGGTTCTTTGAGAGAGGATACAGCCTTCTATAGTCACGCAGATGGGACGGAAACAAAAGGAAGCATACCGCGTCATGGTCTAGTCCGTAAAAATGAATTTGAATTAGTTAATCAAACAGAAAATAGTGTAACTTTTGCTATCGAAGATGATGAGAATATTTATCAAAACTATCCTTATCATTTCCGTCTTGAAATCACTTATACTGTGACTGGTAAGACAGTACGGACTCAATACAAGATTTTCAACAAAGAAACTAGTAAAGTCATGCCATTCTTCATAGGAGGACATCCAGGATTTAATTGTCCTCTATTTGACGATGAAGCTTACGATGATTACTATTTAGAGTTTGAAAAAGAAGAGACTTGCTCTGTTCCACGTCCTTTCCCAGAAACGGGACTCTTAGACTTCCAAGATAGGAGTCCATGGTTGGATTCGCAAAAGGTAGTGGATCTCAGTTACGATCTGTTCAGTGTTGACGCAGTGACACTCGATGACTTGCAATCTAGAACAATCACGCTTCGTTCACGCAAGCATGAGAAGGGATTGAAAGTAAACTTCCAAGAGTTTCCTAATCTCATCATTTGGTCTACCCTAAATAAAGGTCCTTTCATCGCTTTTGAACCCTGGTCAGGCTTATCAACTTCACTTGAAGAAGGAAATCATTTAGAAGATAAGAAGAATGTTCGTCTCCTAGAACCGGGCCAAGTTGATCAGATTGGTTTTGAGATCGAAATCTTATAATTTTAAAAAATATAACACAAAAACAAACATTTACTGTTGACTTTTACGTAAAATAGGAGTATATTGTGTTTGTAAGCAACAAATGATGTTTATAACAAACAAATGATCATTTGTTATATTCTCTTTCGAAGAGAGAGTTTGTTTCTAGGAACTTGATTTCCTGGACTTGGATAAGGTGTTATTCATCTCATTCAATTTAATTTGTTAATAAACTGCTAGAAAGCCTTTTGTAAGTATACTGCTAGCTATAAAAGTCTTTACTGGCCTAGAAAAATAAAAAGGAGTGAACAATATGTCTATTGTTATCGGTGCAGATGCTGCAGGTTTGAGATTGAAAGAGGTTGTGAAAGACTTCCTAGAAAAAGAAAACTTCCACGTAGTGGATGTTACAGCAGAAGGCCAAGACTTTGTCGATGTGACTCTTGCTGTTGCTGCAGAAGTAAACAAAGAAGAAC
>CALHBZ010000321.1 GCA_937930605.1 Streptococcus oralis | reverse complement strand
ACCTGTTTTTGGTATTGGCGCCAGCTTCCTTTAAAGTTTAAACCTAACATGATACCCTCTCATTCTATACCGTCATTTTCTTATTCTCATTTTACCACACTTATTTCACCAGTTCGATAATCCAGATAGTTTTTCTTCCCAAAATATGATATAGTAGTATCATACTATCTATAAGGAGTTTCTATGTCACAGCATAAGCAAATGAAAGCTGTTTCTCCCCTTCTGCAGCAAGTCATCAATATTTCGTCTATCGTCGGGGGAGTCGGCACCTTGATTTTCTGCATTTGGGCCTATCAGGCGGGGGTTTTACAGTCCAAGGAAACCCTATCGGCCTTTATCCAGCAAGCTGGGGTTTGGGGGCCTCCACTCTTTATCTTTTTACAGATCCTACAAACCGTCGTTCCGATCATTCCGGGTGCTTTGACCTCAGTGGCTGGGGTCTTTATTTACGGTCACATCATCGGAACCATCTACAACTATATCGGCATCGTGATTGGCTGTGCCATTATCTTTTACCTTGTGCGCCTCTACGGAGCTGCCTTTGTCCAGTCCGTCGTCAGCAAGCGCACTTATGACAAATACATCGGTTGGTTAGATAAGGGCAATCGTTTCGAGCGTTTCTTTATCTTTATGATGATCTGGCCTGTTAGCCCAGCTGACTTTCTCTGCATGCTGGCAGCTTTGACCAAGATGACCTTCAAGCGCTATATGATTATCATCGTTTTGACCAAACCCTTTACCCTAGTGGTTTATACTTATGGTTTGACCTATATTATTGATTTCTTCTGGCAGATGTTTTAAGAATAGAAAAATCCGTTTGGTTTCCCAAGCGGATTTTTTGAACATAGACAGCCTATTACTTGATACTAAATATACTTTGGTATGGAAATCATGCCTATTTTTCGCGAGTAAAGCGAGGACTTACCTAGCCTTTCCGCCGTGATAGAAACACCTGAAATATAATGATTTCAGGTGTTCGGAAACTTTGAGACTTTAGGCTCAAAGTTTAGGTATGGAATTTCGAAGAAAGTCGCTACCGTCCGTAATCACTTAAGGAAAGGCTCAAAAAACATTGTCTTCAATCTAAATATCCGTTTGGTTGCCCAAACGGATTTTATGGTTTATTTTGAAACTTCTTTTGCAAGGACAAAGTTCCCAAGTGTTGCGGAACCATTGCCTGCGACTGCTGGCGTCACGATGTAGTCACGCACGTCTGGTACTGGTAGATAGCCGTTGAGAAGAGCTGTGAATTTCTCACGTACACGGTCCAGCATGTGTTGCTGTGCCATGACTCCACCACCAAAGACAATCACGTCTGGGCGGAAAGTCACTGTAGCATTAACAGCAGCTTGAGCGATGTAGTAGGCTTGGACGTCCCAGACAGAGTTGTTGAGTTCGATGTTTTCACCACGAACACCTGTACGAGCTTCTAGACTTGGTCCAGCCGCAAAGCCTTCCAAACAGCCCTTGTGGAAAGGACAAACGCCATTAAACTCTTTCTCCTCGTCCATTGGGTGTTTGGCTACATAGTAGTGACCCATTTCAGGGTGACCTGCACCACCGATAAACTCGCCACGTTGGATAACACCTGCACCGATCCCTGTACCGATAGTGTAGTAGACCAAGTTTTCGATACGGCCGACAGCATTGTTACGAGCAACTACTTCACCGTAGGCAGAGCTGTTTACGTCTGTGGTGAAGTACATTGGCACGTTTAGGGCGCGACGAAGGGCACCAAGCAAGTCCACATTTGCCCAGTTAGGTTTTGGAGTTGTTGTGATAAAGCCATAAGTTTTTGAGTTTTTGTCGATATCGATCGGACCAAATGATCCGACAGCAAGACCTGCAAGATTATCGAATTTTGAAAAGAACTCGATGGTTTTATCGATAGTCTCGATAGGAGTTGTTGTAGGAAATTGTGTTTTTTCTACAATGTTAAAATTTTCATCTCCGACAGCACAGACAAACTTTGTACCGCCTGCTTCTAAGCTTCCGTATAATTTTGTCATGATAAACCTCTTATCTTTGTTTTCTCTATTATAGCATATTTTAAAGAGCTACATTTCTCTATATTTTAGATTTTCCTCTGTAAATCTTACCATCTAACAAAAACGAACAAACATGACATTTGTTCGTTTTGTTTTTAGATTTGATTTTCAAAGAGGACTAGGCTTTCACTTCGATGATCGCATCGCCCTTGACAACTGAACCACTTGCGACTGGTGTCACAGAAGCATAGTCAGCTGTATTGGTAACGATAACCATTGTTGTGTCATCAAGACCAGCTGCAGCGATTTTGTTTGAGTCAAAGGTTCCAAGAACGTCACCTGCTTTGACCTTGTCGCCTTGAGCAACTTTTGCTTCAAAACCTTCGCCGTTCATAGATACAGTGTCGATACCAACGTGGATCAAGATTTCAGCTCCATCGGCTGTCTTCAAACCAAAGGCGTGACCTGTTGGAAATGCGATCGATACTTCGGCATCAGCTGGTGCGTAAACCACGCCTTGGCTTGGTTTCACTGCGATTCCTTGTCCCATAGCACCACTTGAAAAGACTGGATCATTGACATTCTCAAGAGCAACTACGTCACCAACGATAGGAGTTTGGATTGTTTCGTTTTGAGGAGTATCAGACTCTTCCACTACTGGCGCTTCTACTGTAGTTTCAGTAACTGTTTCTGCAGTTGCTGTTGCGGCTTCATCAGCAAAGACACCTGCTGCTTTTGTTTTACCATAGAAATAAGTCAAGGCAAAGGCTACGGCAAATGAAATCACTTCTGCAACTACATACATAGGGATTGAACCGGCTTTAATAGATAGGAATCCGATAAATCCAGCTGCTCCCAAAGAAACAGCAATGACATGGGTCAAGCCTGCAACAAAGGCACCAACTGCTGAACCAGCAAGAGCACAGAAGAATGGGAATTTATATTTTAAGTTCACCCCAAATAGGGCAGGCTCAGTAATACCAAGGAAAGCAGAGACAGCTGCAGAACTTGACAAGCCTTTAGTTTTAGCATTTTTAGTCAAGAAGTAAATAGCAAGAGTGGCTGCACCTTGCGCAACGTTTGCCATTGAAGCAACAACAAAGATGTAGTCACCAAATCCAGTACCATTATTATTGTATGCTGATAGTAACTGTGTTTCAATAGCAGGGAATGATTGGTGAAGCCCTGTCATAACAATCAATGAGTATGTTCCACCAAAGAGCCCCATACCAAATGCACCTGTAGTATTGTATAGCCATACAATAGCATTAGTAATGGCATCAGAAACCACCAACATCACAGGACCAATAACTGTAAAAGTTAGGAATCCTGTAATCATAACTGATAAAAGCGGTGTGAAAGTAAAGTCAACTGCAGATGGCAATTTCTTGTGGAAGAATTTTTCCAGAGTCGCCAATAACCAGACAGCCACAAGAACTGGAATAACTTGGTAAGCATAGTTTGTTTGTGTAACATGGTAACCTAAAATATCCCAGAAGGCTTCTTTACCACCCAAATCTGGAGTGGTCATGATCATACCAATAGCTGCACCAAGGAATTGGTTTGCCCCAAAACGTTTAGCTGCTGAAATACCTACCAAAACAGGCAAGAACATAAATGGAGCTGCAGACATCAATTGAACCATAGCTGAGAAGCCTTTGATTGCAGGGTACATATCTTCAATTGATTGAGGTCCAAATAAGTCTGGTGATGTCAAAAAGTTACGTAATGCCATCAAAAGACCACCTGCAACCAATGCAGGAATGATTGGAACAAAGATATCTGACAAGAGCTTAATCAAATCCATCAAAGGATTGAACTTTTTATCTTTATTAGCAATCTCTTTCAAATCATCTGTTGAAGCTTCTTTCAAACCTGTTTTTTTGATGATTTCTGCGTAGACAAAGTTAACGTCACCAGGACCAATAATAATTTGATATTGTCCGTTTGTGCTAAATGTACCTTTCACATCAGCATTATTATCTAAAGCTGCTTGATTCACTTTTGATTCGTCTTTTAATACAAGACGAAGACGAGTGGCACAATGCGCTGCAGCTACTAGATTATCTTTTCCAACAGCCTCAATGACCTCGGAAGCTACTTTATTATAATCCATAGCAATAATCTCCTTATAAAAATTTTGTTCTTGTTTGAAAGCGATTTTATTCGCCCTACGACTATTATTTTATCATGTTTCTAAAATATGTCAAGCGTTTTGCAGAATTTTTTGTTTTCATTCTATTCTTTATATTCATTTATGATAGTTTTTGATTGAGTTCTTCTATTTACTCATAAAAATATCCTTAAATTAGAGGGTTCAAAGCTTTTGTTTTTCATTTTCTTTCATTTTTTCGTGAAAATTTGCTCTATTTCTTTCGCTTAATTTATGGCAATCGTTTGACATTTTTTCCTCTTTTTTAACATAAAAGACTTGCTTTTTTTGCCGAAAACGTTTACTATTAAGATAGTAGAACTTTAGGAGGAATGATAAAATGGAATGGACAACCGAGCGTCGCTACAGACGCTATGAAGATTGGTCTAATGATGAAATCAAGCAAATCAAGGAAAAGATGGCACAATCTCCATGGCATACTCGTTACCATGTCGAGCCTAAAACAGGGCTTCTCAATGATCCGAATGGCTTTTCTTATTTTGATGGCAAATGGATTCTCTTTTACCAGAACTTTCCTTTTGGTGCAGCTCATGGCTTGAAGTCTTGGGTGCAGCTTGAAAGTGATGATTTGGTGCACTTTAGTGAAACTGGGGTCAATGTTTTGCCAGATACTCCATTAGATAGCCACGGGGCCTACTCTGGTTCTGCCATGCAGTTTGGCGATAACTTGTTCCTATTTTATACAGGAAATGTCCGTGATGAAAACTGGATCCGTCACCCTTACCAGATCGGGGCTCTCTTGGACAAAAGTGGTAAAATCACAAAGATTGACAAGGTCTTGATCGACCAACCTTCTGACTCTACTGACCACTTCCGCGACCCACAAATTTTCAACTTTAAAGGGCAATACTATGCCATCGTGGGTGGTCAGGACTTGGAGAAAAAAGGATTTGTTCGTCTCTACAAGGCTGTGAACAATGACTACACAAACTGGCAGGCAGTTGGTGACCTGGACTTTGCCAACGACCGCACTGCCTACATGATGGAATGTCCAAACTTGGTCTTTGTAGGAAAGCAACCTGTCCTTCTCTACTGCCCACAGGGATTGGATAAAGGTGTTCTAGACTACGACAATATCTACCCAAATATGTACAAAATCGGGGCATCCTTTGATCCTGAAAACGCCAAAATGGTGGATGTGTCACCCCTTCACAACTTAGACTACGGCTTTGAAGCCTATGCTACTCAAGCCTTTAACGCTCCAGACGGACGTGCATTGACAGTCAGCTGGCTTGGGCTACCAGATGTAGCCTACCCATCTGACCGTTTTGACCACCAAGGAACTTTCTCATTGGTCAAGGAACTCACTATCAAAGACGGTAAACTCTACCAATACCCTGTCGCAGCTGTCAAAGAACTTCGTGTCTCTGAAGAACCCTTTTCAAATCGTGCCCAAACCAAGAACACCTATGAACTCGAGCTCAACTTGGAAGCCAATAGCCAGAGCGAGATTGTCTTACTAGCTGATAAAGATGGTAAGGGGCTCTCCATCAACTTTGACCTTGTCAATGATCAAGTGACAGTAGATCGTAGCCAGGCTGGAGAACAGTATGCCCAAGAATTTGGGACAACTCGTTCTTGCCCAATCGACAAACAAGCTACTACTGCTAACATCTTCATCGACAACTCAGTCTTTGAAATTTTCATCAATAAAGGAGAAAAAGTATTTTCTGGTCGCGTCTTTCCTCATGCTGATCAAAATGGTATCCTCATCAAATCTGGAAATCCAACTGGAACTTACTATGAATTAGATTATGGTCGCAAAACTAACTGATGTCGCAAAACTTGCAGGCGTCAGCCCCACTACCGTCTCACGGGTCATCAATAAAAAGGGTTATCTATCTGAAAAAACCATTCAAAAGGTCAATGAAGCCATGAGAGAATTGGGCTACAAGCCCAACAATCTGGCTCGAAGCCTCCAAGGCAAATCTGCTAAATTGATTGGTCTCATTTTCCCAAACATTAGTCATGTCTTTTATGCTGAGTTGATTGACAAGTTAGAACACCAGCTCTTCAAGAATGGTTACAAGACCATCATCTGTAACAGCGAACACGACTCTGAGAAGGAACGAGAGTACATTGAAATGCTGGAAGCCAATCAGGTCGACGGTATCATTTCAGGTAGCCATAATCTAGGAATTGAGGACTACAATCGTGTGACAGCGCCAATCATTTCCTTTGACCGAAATCTATCACCAGACATCCCTGTCGTCTCCTCTGATAACTACGGTGGCGGGGTCCTCGCTGCCCAAACTCTGGTCAAGACAGGCGCCCAGTCTATCATCATGATTACAGGGAATGACAATTCTAACTCGCCTACTGGACTGCGTCATGCTGGCTTTGCCTCTGTACTCCCAAAAGCTCCTATTATCAATGTTTCGAGTGACTTTTCTCCCGTCAGAAAGGAAATGGAAATCAAGAATATCTTGACTCATCAGAAACCAGATGCCATCTTTGCTTCGGATGATCTGACTGCTATCCTAGTTATCAAAATCGCTCAGGAACTGGGCATTTCTGTCCCTGAAGAACTCAAGGTCGTCGGCTATGATGGGACTTACTTTATCGAGAACTACTACCCTCATCTGACAACAATTAAGCAACCTCTAAAAGAGATTGCCCACCTCACTGTTGATCTCCTCCTGCAGAAAATTGAAGGTAAAGAAGTCGCAACAACTGGTTACTTCTTACCAGTTACATTATTACCAGGAAAAAGTATTTAAATACAAAAAACTCAGACCAATTGATCTGAGTTTTTTTATGATTGTAAGTTTTCTAGATAACGCTGGGCTGTTTCTAAGTTGAAAGTTTTCTCTGCGATGAGGCGCTCGACCAGGGGAGCAACCTCTGTCTCACTAGCACCAGCTAGGAGAGCTAAGGATTTGGCAGAAGGATTTTAGTCTCGTTTTTCCAATCAAAAAATATTGAGCATTTAGTTCTGAAACACTTTAAGACAACAGATGCAAGACAAATTTTCTTATACTCTTCTAAAAGTTTTTTACCCAACTGATGTTATTGTTACCAAATGTCTCCATGATGACTTCATTCAATTTACTTGTCTTCTCCTTTGTTATGTAAGATATCTTCATTTACACAAAATATGTTTTTTCCTATAATAAAACACTCCTATCTCTAATTTATCAGTTTTCAATAGGGATATTTTTCTTATATCTCATTTTATGTAGTCAATCCCCCGCGTGTGCGGGAAAAACTTATCTGTGTAGGGTTGATTTCGTCGTTTTATGGGATCACCCCCGCGTGTGCGGGAAAAACACTGGCGCTAACATTTCACAGAGCGGGAACTCAGGATCACCCCCGCGTGTGCGGGAAAAACTCGTTTAAACCATACCCAGCAATCCAAAGGCTAGGATCACCCCCGCGTGTGCGGGAAAAACACGCTCACTCTGATTTTGATTGTGCCGTGGTAGGGATCACCCCCGCGTGTGCGGGAAAAACGGAAATTGTAGTATTCAACCGTATAGACGATATGGGATCACCCCCGCGAGTGCGGGAAAAACGCATTTGTTAGGTTGTCATAGCGTTCTTGACCAGGATCACCCCCGCGAGTGCGGGAAAAACTTATTTACAGGACCGACCTGCATAACACGCCCAGGATCACCCCCGCGAGTGCGGGAAAAACACAAGTTCCAAACTCTCGATTATCGAAGTTAGGGGATCACCCCCGCGAGTGCGGGAAAAACCCTAATAGGTACCTCAAAGTAATTGTAGCCTCGGGATCACCCCCGCGAGTGCGGGAAAAACTTTAACAATTATTCAGTATACCAGAAATGGATAGGATCACCCCCGCGAGTGCGGGAAAAACTGTTCTAAATACTTGAATATAGTCTGATAGCTGGGATCACCCCCGCGAGTGCGGGAAAAACTCTATGGAAAATTTGGCGCTAAAATCATATCTGGGATCACCCCCGCGAGTGCGGGAAAAACATGAGTTGGTTGTGAAAGCAGATAATCAACTTGGGATCACCCCCGCGAGTGCGGGAAAAACACTTTCGGTTTGCGGATAACATTTTCTAGTTCAGGATCACCCCCGTGAGTGCGGGAAAAACTTATCCTCTTCGGCATCATCTAACAATACAATAGGATCACCCCCGCGAGTGCGGGAAAAACTTAACTTTTGGTCCAGCAGCTTTTGCCATTGTAGGATCACCCCCGCGAGTGCGGGAAAAACCTTAATTGTCATCTTAATGCCTTTATAGTCATAGGATCACCCCCGCGAGTGCGGGAAAAACCGTTACATAAGGTTTAGGAGTGTATTTTGGATCAGGATCACCCCCGCGAGTGCGGGAAAAACTTTGTAAATAATCAATGCGGATGTATGCCAATAGGATCACCCCCGCGAGTGCGGGAAAAACCTTTGTCTAATCTTCAGTTCTTCCTTGGTCTTGGGATCACCCCCGCGAGTGCGGGAAAAACTTTTGCCTTAACGGCTCTACCTTCATGTGCCCAGGATCACCCCCGCGAGTGCGGGAAAAACAAATACCATCTAACTTATCTACTAAATTCCTCAGGATCACCCCCGCGAGTGCGGGAAAAACTCAATAGTTACCTCTCAATAACAATCTATTTCAGGATCACCCCCGCGAGTGCGGGAAAAACAAGCCGGGAAATTGCGTACAGAATTATCAACCGGGATCACCCCCGCGAGTGCGGGAAAAACGCATTTTCTAAACTATTATAGCGTTCTTCACCGGGATCACCCCCGCGAGTGCGGGAAAAACAGAAAAAAGTAGTCACAAAAAAACAACAATCTGGATCACCCCCGCGAGTGCGGGAAAAACGCACTATACAAAAAGTTTTCGTTTTTGGTTGCAGGATCACCCCCGCGAGTGCGGGAAAAACACTAAAAGATCCCATTGAAATCGCTAATCCCGATTGATTCTATCCAAAAATTTATTCACTTTTGTTGATAACTGATAGATTAACTTAGCGTCCGGTAAAGCTCTATGAGGAACTACCTCTTCAATTCCATATTCCTTAAGAGCTGTCTGTAATTGATAGTTAGCCAGAAATAGTTTTTCACTCTTGACAAATTTCTTTAAATCATGAGTTTTATTTGATAATAAAGGCAAGCCTAACTTGTTAAGCTCATTGTTAATAAACTTAACATCAAAATTGATACCATAGCCAACTAAAGCTGATTCACCTATAAAAAGCAAAAAATCGGAAAGTACTTCTTTTAAATTTCGACCATTTTGTTCTAATAGAGTCTGAGAAATTCCCGTTAATTTAGAAATCTTCGTAGGCAAGATTCCGTCATATTTGATAAGAGCATTAAACTCTTCTGTAGTGGATGGAGTAACCTTAAGTGCCCCAATTTCTATAATGGTATGTTCATTCTCATCTAAACCATCCGTCTCAATATCAATCACAATATAGGAACTCTGTGGTTTTGAAGAAACTTCCGAATGACGGCCAAAACGCTTGATCCGTCTAAACTTAGCAGCATCACTGTATCCAAAACTGGATATTTTTCCATTGCTGTCTGTTTGGCTAGGTAATAGAATTAATGGGATTCCATCATAGTCTAGTACACTCCGCTGAGCATTTACGGTATCAAATTGATAGCCAATTTCATTTCTAAAGGCATAACTAATTGTAGCCTCACCTTTTTCAACGTTCGCCTTAATACGATTCCATAACTTTTCACGAACCCTAGTATTGATATTTCCAACGTAAACCCCTGTGGCAATTTCTTGCATCCACTTGGTTAAATCCCCTTTTAAAGACGGCGGAACATTTTTTAAAGTTAAAACAGTCAGTGGCATATTATCAATTCTCCGTATAACTAACTCCATGTTTAACAAGTTTATCCTTATCATCCCATAAAGAAAGCGTATCAATCACTAACTCCTCTTCATCATCTATTTCAAATAGATATTGAATATCAGCAACTATCCGAGCCATTAACTTGCCATCTACGAAGGAATCTCTTGTTTTCAATCGAGCAACCTTACCAATATCATCATCCTCAGTATAGTTAGCTGCAATTTCAAAAGCTAAGGGAATAGTCAATTCAGCTTTATATAAGTCTGCAATATCATAAATAAAGGATAAATCATGGCCGGTATGTACAAAACCAAGACCTGGAGAAACACCTAGCGCTACCACTATACTATACACCAAACCGTAAAGTGCTACATTAGCTGCGGATAGCGCCTGATTCACTACCGTCCCTCCTTCAAAATCATCAGGTCTGTAGTCCCTTTTATCCCAAGGAACCTTGAATTTTTCAGATTGCATCCTATATGCTTTTCTCACC
The DNA here is from genome assembly GCA_937930605.1 of Streptococcus oralis. GTDB lineage: Bacteria > Bacillota > Bacilli > Lactobacillales > Streptococcaceae > Streptococcus > Streptococcus oralis_CO. The sequence goes on along the minus strand of CALHBZ010000321.1, from coordinate 2,136 downwards.
CTAGCTCCTTCACGACCCCGTAGTTGCTGCATTGTTAATGTGGTGACATCTTCACCAGGAAATCGCATTTGATACATTTTACGGGCAACAGCTAAACGCGACCGAGGATTTGAAACCAGCTTAGCCTGTCTCTCTAAGAATTTTGTTGAATGTGCTAAGGATCTTCCATGAGCATACTGACGAACACCTCGCTCACCAACCCAAACCATACTGGTTCCAGCATCTCCTATCAACTCTACAGCACGATGGCTAATATCAGTACCCGGCCCTAGCAATAATACACCAATCATAGCAACAGGTATTCTAACTGTTCCGTTGCTATCAAGCACTGTAATAGCGCTATCCACACGATTTATCTTTGCGTGTTCTACGTAAATAAAGCTGACACGATCGCTTATTTTAGGAAGTTCTCGCAGAGATGTTTTCTTCGTTCCACTTTTTTTTATCATGATTCGTTTCCCAATGGAATAACGATCATTAAACCAAAACCGTATGCTTTTTTCTTTCCCATTCCTTCAGTCAAAAGCTTCTTAAAAAGATCTGCATCACTAACTGTTAAGATCCCTTCATAAACAACCTTTATCAATCTGATAGGTTTAACAGCTTTTTTAAACACCTCATAACCACGTTCAACGATTGAAAAATCTTCTTTTATCAGCGAAAATCCATTTTTGTCAGAGCGGTCTATTAGATAATTCATCTGATATTCACTCGTAACATGAGGTTTTACAATACCTCTTTTAAGATTATCTGGTGATACTAAGGAAATAACTGGATTAAGCACCACTCGAAATTTCATTCGGCTACCAGTATAGATATTATCTAAAAATTGTTGATAATCCTTAGTTTGAGCACTACCAGAAACCCCGTATTTTTCTAATCGTTGTAAATCAGGTTTATTTTCACTAACAATAATCAGGTAATCTTTATCTTGGATACGATCTATACGCCATAATTTCCTTGTTCGAATAGATTGTTCCATTTCTTCTGGAAAACTCTCTTCTACCCAAGCATGGTAAGCGCTTATATGTGTTAAACGCCTAATCTTTCGGCGATTGGTGCGATCAATTTCTACTCTTGAGATATACATACCATCAATCTCCTATACTCTTAAAAACATCATGTGCCGTATTTTTATCTTGAAACGAATTCCGAACTTGAACCAGTTCTCTGGTTTCATACCTATAGCCAAACCTTCTCCCCTTTTGTGAAAAAGACTTGACAACATCTTGTCTCAGTTGATAAATACCTCTATCGGTTAAATGTCTATCAGAATAGATTTCTAAAGTTACGACATCCATAAGCTTTCTCTTCATAAACCATGGTGAAGCTTGCCACTCAAGAGTTCTCAAACTTTCAACTGCTCCAATCTCAGTCTCACCTAAGATAAAATCTGCAGTCAACGGCAGAGCCCTTCTTCCCATAAATGGTTGGAAATAGGGATTTCTCAAAGCTTGTAAAATCATTTCCAAAAACTGCTCATTATTATGAGAAAGAGCCACTACAAAAACAGCATCTTCTAAATAATAACGATTCGTGACATAATTTCGTTCAAACTTTCCTTTTTCTGTATACTTTTGTGCAATATGAAAATCTCTGAGTAAATTTCCTTGTTGATCCACTCGAACTGCAAAATCCAGCTCGTTTAACCGAGTAATTTTTTCATCATCGTCTCGACGATATCCTAGACTTGAAGCAATCAACCCAATAACAGAACTCTTAGAAGGATAAAAATCCGTATGTCTTGTTTCGAAATGTGAACTTGTCCCCCAAGATTGCAAAGGGCCAGCAAATTTCAACAAAATAGTCTTCATGCCATTCACCTATTTTTTGAGGACTTGTCCTAAGGTTCCCGAAAAATCTTTTAATAATTCTGAAACTGAATATTTTTCCTCACCTATTTGTTTTAAACTCTCATTCTCATCCAAAGTCACATAGAAAGTCAAAAGTGGTTTATTCACGAATTTTTCAACTCTCGTATACTCTTTAGACAGTTTTTCAATAGATTTTGCCACATAACCATCTGTTGATTTAACCGGTTCTTCAAAAGCACTGACAAGATTAACAGGACGATCATCACGCAAAGAAACGATTAGAGCCTGCGGTAAAGTTTGATTGGCAAAGGTATTCACTTTT
>CALHBZ010000320.1 GCA_937930605.1 Streptococcus oralis | reverse complement strand
CTTCCGCTGATTCCCGTTAACCACATGGCTGGTCACCTCATGGCAGCTCAGAGTGTGGAGACTTTGGAGTTCCCCTTGCTAGCCCTCTTGGTCAGCGGTGGTCACACAGAGTTGGTCTATGTTTCGGAGGCTGGTGATTACAAGATTGTTGGGGAAACACGAGATGACGCAGTTGGTGAGGCCTATGACAAGGTCGGCCGTGTCATGGGCTTGACCTATCCAGCAGGTCGCGAGATTGACGAGTTGGCCCATCAAGGTCAGGATATTTATGACTTTCCTCGTGCCATGATTAAGGAAGACAATCTGGAGTTTTCATTCTCAGGTTTGAAGTCTGCCTTTATCAATCTTCACCACAATGCTGAGCAAAAGGGAGAAAGTCTGCCTACAGAGGATTTGTGTGCGTCCTTCCAAGTTGCAGTTATGGACATTCTCATGGCTAAAACCAAGAAGGCTTTGGAAAAATATCCTGTTAAAACCCTAGTCGTGGCCGGTGGCGTGGCCGCCAATAAAGGCCTCAGAGAGCGCCTGGCAGCCGAAATCACAGATGTCAAGGTCATCATTCCACCCCTGCGTCTCTGCGGAGACAATGCAGGCATGATTGCCTATGCCAGCGTCAGCGAGTGGAACAAAGAAAACTTTGCAGGCTTGGACCTCAACGCCAAACCAAGTCTTGCTTTTGATACCATGGAATAAGGAGTCAGCTTAAGGCTGGCTTTTTTTCTCTCTTAGATGTCAGAATATTTTGACAAATTAGTGTAAATAATGATATAATACATAAAAATTAGGAGGTGGTCAGATGATTGAGAGAATGGAATTGGGAGAATTTTACAAGGAATTACGCTTGGCTAGAAAACTCAAACAGTCAGATGTGGCTTGCGCCGGACTGACAGCATCCCAGCTATCCAAGTTTGAATTAGGGCAGTCTATGTTGTCTGCGGATAAGTTGATCCTAGCTATACAAGGTATAAATGTGACCTTTGATGAGTTTGGGCACAAGCTCAACAACTATCAAGAATCTCCACATATGAAATTTGGTAGAAAGGTTGTCGATCGCTTTGCTCATCAGGATATAGCTGGTTTAGAGCAACTGTTGGAGGAAATCGAGCAAGAACAGATGGCGCAGACCTATCGTCGCTTGAATGCTATTGTGATTAAAAACGCTATCCATTCTCTGGATAAAAACTATCTGCTAGCGGAGGAGGATAGCGAATTTTTGACCACCTATCTCTATGCTATCGAGTCTTGGACCTGGTTTGAACTTTATATATTTTGCAATACCATGCCCTTCTTGAGTAATCAAGACCTAATCTTTTTATCAACCTCTTTACTTGAAAAATCCAAGAAATTTAAAGAATTGGCACACAATAGACTGTATATGAAAAGTAGCTTTCTAAATATCATCTCAGAACTCATGGAGCGTAAGCTTTTCTCTTACATCCTAATCTTTGAGTCCGAGTTGGAGAGCATGCTCCGTCCATACGATGTTTTTGAGAAATTATTGTGGCAATTTTTAAAGAAGATGAGTGTCTTCCTTCAAACTAAAGGAAGTAATCAAAAAGAGATTGAACACTTTATCCAATCTCTGCAAATATTAGAAAATCCACAATTAACAGCCCTTTTTGAACTACGCTTACAGCAATATAAAGAACTTATTGATTAACAAACAATCGCAAATATGAAATTCCTATAAGAAAAAATGTCAAATATGCGATTTTCTAAAATAGGGCAGTTTTCGTGTTATACTGTCTTTATTTCATAGTATAGGAGAAAATAGAATGAAAAAGATAATCTCACACTACTACCTTATTATAGCCGTTCTACTAGTTATTGCTGATCAGTTCTTGATTCGTTTGCTTTTACACAGCGATCTTGCCGCTGGTCTATCTGACTTTGCGTATTATTTGTCGGATATGCTGTTGAATTTTCTTGTGGTTTTGCTTGCTATTATTGTTATGGTTTGGTCAGGGAAATGGCAGAAAATCAACAGTAAAAAATTTAAAGGTTCCTATCTTTTTTATTCCTTTCTAGCTCTTCTTGCTTTTGTTATTTGGAATTTCCTTACATTTTTTATTTTCCCACCTACCAAAAATGAAATTGCTTATCAACTGGATGTTCCTACTTTTACAGGAGCTACGGTATTTTTGATGTATTTTCTCTATCCTGTGATTGCAGGTCCCATTTTTGAAGAGATGATTTATCGTGGATTGGTGATGACTGCTCTGGAAAAAGGGAAGAA
>CALHBZ010000319.1 GCA_937930605.1 Streptococcus oralis | reverse complement strand
TTCCAAAACCAGGTGTTCCAGAATCCTTCCGAGTTCTTGTGAAAGAATTGCAATCACTTGGTCTTGACATGCGTGTCCTTGACGAAGATGATCAAGAAGTGGAACTTCGTGACTTGGATGAAGGAATGGACGAAGATGTCATCCACGTAGATGACCTTGAAAAAGCCCGCGAAAGAGCAGCTCAAGAGGCTAAAGCAGCCTTTGAAGCAGAAGAAGCTGAGAAAGCGACAAAAGCGGAAGCAACAGAAGAAGCTGCTGATCAAGAATAAGCAGTTCACTTAAAATAGAAAGGGAAGAAATAGTGGTTGATGTAAATCGTTTTAAAAGTATGCAAATCACCCTAGCTTCTCCAAGCAAAGTCCGTTCATGGTCTTATGGAGAAGTCAAAAAACCTGAAACAATCAATTACCGTACCTTGAAACCAGAACGTGAAGGACTCTTTGACGAAGTCATCTTTGGTCCTACAAAAGACTGGGAATGTGCTTGTGGTAAGTACAAACGCATTCGTTACAGAGGGATTGTTTGTGACCGCTGTGGGGTTGAAGTAACGCGTACAAAAGTTCGTCGTGAGCGTATGGGGCACATCGAATTGAAAGCTCCTGTATCTCACATCTGGTACTTCAAGGGGATTCCAAGTCGTATGGGCTTGACCCTTGATATGAGTCCTCGTGCCCTCGAGGAAGTTATCTACTTTGCGGCTTACGTGGTGATTGATCCGAAGGATACACCACTTGAGCACAAATCTATCATGACAGAGCGCGAATACCGTGAGCGTTTGCGTGAATATGGTTATGGATCATTCGTTGCCAAAATGGGTGCCGAAGCCATCCAAGACCTTTTGAAACAAGTAGATCTTGAAAAAGAAATTGCTGAACTCAAAGAAGAGTTGAAAACAGCTACTGGACAAAAACGTGTCAAAGCTATCCGTCGTTTGGATGTTTTGGATGCCTTTTACAAGTCTGGGAACAAACCTGAATGGATGATTCTCAACATCCTTCCAGTCATCCCCCCAGACCTTCGTCCAATGTTGCAGTTGGATGGTGGTCGTTTTGCCTCATCTGACTTGAACGACCTTTACCGCCGTGTTATTAACCGTAACAACCGTTTGGCTCGCTTGCTTGAGTTGAATGCACCAGGCATCATCGTTCAAAATGAAAAGCGTATGCTTCAAGAAGCGGTTGACGCTTTGATTGACAATGGTCGTCGCGGCCGTCCAATCACAGGACCAGGTAGCCGTCCACTCAAATCATTGAGCCACATGCTTAAAGGTAAACAAGGACGCTTCCGTCAAAACTTGCTCGGTAAACGTGTTGACTTCTCAGGACGTTCCGTTATCGCCGTTGGTCCAACTCTTAAGATGTACCAATGTGGTGTGCCACGTGAAATGGCCATCGAGCTCTTTAAACCATTTGTCATGCGTGAAATTGTCGCTCGTGACATCGTGCAAAACGTGAAAGCAGCGAAACGCTTGGTGGAACGTGGAGATGAGCGTATCTGGGACATTCTTGAAGAAGTGATTAAAGAACACCCAGTGCTTTTGAACCGCGCACCGACCCTTCACCGTTTGGGTATCCAAGCCTTCGAACCAGTCTTGATTGATGGTAAGGCCCTTCGCTTGCACCCGCTTGTCTGTGAAGCCTACAATGCCGACTTTGACGGGGACCAAATGGCCATCCACGTACCACTTTCAGAAGAAGCCCAAGCGGAAGCTCGTATCTTGATGCTAGCTGCTGAACACATCTTGAACCCGAAAGATGGTAAACCAGTTGTTACTCCTTCTCAGGACATGGTTTTGGGTAACTACTACTTGACCATGGAAGAAGCTGGTCGTGAAGGTGAAGGAATGGTCTTCAAAGACCGTGACGAAGCTGTTATGGCTTACCGCAATGGTTATGTTCACCTCCACTCACGTGTAGGTATCGCAACAGACAGCCTTAACAAACCATGGACAGAAGAGCAAAAACATAAAGTCTTGCTTACAACAGTTGGTAAAATCCTCTTCAACGACATCATGCCAGAGGGTCTACCTTACTTGCAAGAACCTACAAATGCCAACTTAACAGAAGGTGTTCCAGCTAAATACTTCTTGCCACTAGGTGGAGATATCAAGGAAGCAATCAGCAATCTTGAACTCAACCCTCCATTCAAGAAGAAAAATCTTGGAAATATCATCGCTGAAATCTTCAAACGTTTCCGTACGACAGAAACTTCTGCCCTACTTGACCGCATGAAGGATCTCGGTTACCACCACTCAACTCTTGCAGGTTTGACGGTGGGTATCGCCGATATTCCAGTCGTTGAAGACAAGGCTGAAATTATCGAAGAATCACACAAACGTGTGGAACAAATCACCAAACAATTCCGTCGTGGTATGATTACAGACGACGAGCGCTACAACGCTGTTACAGCTGAATGGCGTGCAGCACGTGAAAAATTGGAGAAACGTTTGGTTGCCAACCAAGATCCTAAGAACCCAATCGTTATGATGATGGACTCTGGAGCCCGTGGTAACATCTCAAACTTCTCACAGCTTGCCGGTATGCGTGGTCTGATGGCCGCTCCGAACGGACGTATCATGGAATTGCCAATCCTTTCAAACTTCCGTGAAGGTTTGTCAGTACTCGAAATGTTCTTCTCAACTCACGGTGCCCGTAAGGGTATGACCGATACGGCCCTTAAGACAGCCGACTCAGGTTACTTGACTCGTCGTTTGGTTGACGTTGCCCAAGACGTTATCATCCGTGAGGACGACTGTGGAACAGACCGTGGTCTCTTGATCCGTTCTATCGCAGAAGGAAAAGAGATGATCGAGTCTCTTGAAGAACGTCTCAATGGTCGTTACACTAAGAAAACTGTTAAACATCCAGAAACTG
>CALHBZ010000318.1 GCA_937930605.1 Streptococcus oralis | reverse complement strand
GTGTTCTAACGCTTGACCTCCACGCTGTTCAGGTTCAAGGTTTCTTTGACATTCCAGTAGATAACCTCTATACAATTCCTCTCTTTGCTAAACACTACAGCGATAAAGGGTTGCTGGGATCAGATGTCGTTGTTGTTAGTCCAAAAAACTCTGGTGTCAAACGTGCCCGTAGCTTAGCTGAATACTTAGATGCACCAATCGCAATCATCGACTATGCTCAAGACGATTCAGAGCGTAGCCAAGGCTATATCATCGGTGATGTTGAAGGCAAAAAAGCCATCTTGATTGATGATATCCTAAATACTGGACGTACTTTTTCAGAAGCAGCAAAAATCGTCGAACGTGAAGGGGCAACTGAAATCTATGCGGTCTCTAGTCACGGACTCTTTGTAGAAGGTGCCGCCGAGCTTCTTGATGCCGCAAACATTAAAGAAATCCTAGTGACTGACTCGGTAGCAACCAAAGAAAGAACTCCAGAAAATGTATGTTATATCACCGCTAGCGAATTGATTGGTGATGCCATCGTCCGTATCCACGAAAGAAAACCAGTTAGCCCACTCTTTGCATATAATAAAAAGGAATAAGGTGATTCTTTGATCTATTTGGACAATGCTGCTACTACTCCAATGTCAGCAGCAGCTCTCGCAGAAATGACCAAGGTCATGCAAGAAACCCATGGGAATCCTTCAAGTATTCACAGTCATGGTCGTCATGCTGGTAAACTACTCCGTGAAGCCCGTCAGGAGTTAGCTCACTTACTAGGAACCAAGCCACAACGAATCTTTTTCACATCTGGAGGGACAGAAAGTAACAATACAGCTATTATCGGCTATTGTCTCCGCCATCAAGAAAGAGGAAAACACATCATCACGACAGCTATTGAACACCATTCTGTCCTTGAAACCATTGATTATCTGGTTCAACATTTTGGCTTTGAAGCTACCATCATCCAACCAGTAAACCAAGAGATTACGGCGGGGCAGATTCAAGAAGCTTTACGCGACGATACCATTCTCGTTTCCACTATGTATGCTAATAATGAGACGGGTAGTCTCTTACCTATCGCTGAGATTGGACGTGTTTTAAAAGAACATTCTGCTGCTTATCATGTAGACGCTGTTCAGGCTATCGGAAAAATTCCTATCCATCCTGAGGAATTAGGAATCGATTTTCTCAGTGCTTCTGCTCACAAGTTCCATGGACCAAAAGGAATTGGTTTTCTTTACGCTTCGTCTATGGACTTTGATCCTTACCTTCACGGTGGAGACCAAGAACAAAAGAAACGAGCTGGGACAGAAAACCTTGCTGCCATCGTCGGTATGGTTGCTGCTCTCAAAGAAGACTTGGAGCATCAGGCTGACCATTACCGAAAATTAGAGGGATTAAAAACTGCTTTTCTAGAAGAGATTGAAGGTTTGGACTATTATCTTAATGAAGGTCAAAATCAACTGCCTTATGTTTTCAATATCGGTTTCCCTGGTCAAAAAAATGATTTGCTCTTGCTTCGGTTAGACCTAGAAGGAATCTCAATTTCAACTGGTTCAGCCTGTACTGCTGGTATTGTACAGACTAGTCATGTACTCGAAGCTTTTTATGGGGCTGATTCCCATCGTTTAAAAGAGTCTGTCCGTATCAGTCTTTCTCCTCTTAATACCGAGAAAGAACTGAAACAACTGGCACAAACCTTAAAAAATATTATTGGAGATTAACCTAATGGCATTCGAAAAAACCATTAAACTACAAAACTGCCGCTACGACTATACACTTAGTCCAACTGTCAAAAAGTTCACACTGAAAGACAATACTTTCTCTGAAACAAAAGTCGGAAACTACGAACTAACTCGTCTACTTGAAAAAATACCAAACAGTGGAGAAGGTTTCCTACTAAAAATTATCATCAATAAAGATCTTACAGGTGTTAAGATTAACATCACTGACAAATCTGGTCTTCGTTTGGTGAATATCTTTAAATCTGAAGAACACCATATCCACCAAGAGAAATTCTACTTCCTCATGGATAGCCTTGTAGAACGCGGAATCTTCACAAAAGAAGAAAGATAGTTTGCTATGTATCGTCTCACATATAAAGATAGTTATCAAGTAGAACGCACACTTGAATTTGCCGATTACGAAGAGCTTATGCTAGCCCTATCAGGATGCGTGACCATACCTGATACATTTTTGGTAACCTCACTAACCCTCAATGATAAAGTAATCTACCGAGGATTAGTCGGAAATCTCTATCGTTTTCTATCACAAACTAACTTTTCAGACAAAAACTAAGAATTTTCTTAGTTTTTGTTGATTTTTTCACAATGTTTCTATAAAATAGAAGAATAGAAAGGTTGTGATTTTGTGAAAGTTAAACAGTCTGCCATCCCAAAAGCAACAGCAAAAAGACTCTCTCTTTACTATCGAATTTTCAAGAGATTTCATGCAGAAAAAATCGAGCGTGCCAACTCTAAGCAAATTGCAGAGGCTATCGGTATCGATTCTGCGACAGTGCGTCGTGATTTTTCTTACTTTGGTGAACTAGGAAGACGCGGATTTGGTTATGATGTCAAAAAACTAATGACCTTTTTTGCTGACCTCCTAAATGATAACTCCATCACCAATGTTATGTTGGTTGGGATTGGTAATATGGGGCATGCCCTTCTCCACTACCGTTTCCATGAGCGAAACAAGATGAAGATTATCATGGCCTTTGACCTGGATGACCATCCTGAAGTCGGTACTCAGACTGCTGACGGGATTCCCATCTATGGTATATCTCAAATCAAGGAAAAGATCAAGGACGCAGATGTTAAAACTGCTATCCTAACTGTTCCAAGTGTTAAATCACAAGAAGTAGCCAACCTCTTGGTTGATGCTGGTGTAAAAGGCATTCTCAGTTTTTCTCCTGTTCACCTGCACCTTCCAAAAGATGTAGTTGTTCAGTACGTCGATTTGACAAGTGAACTCCAAACTCTCCTCTATTTTATGCGGAAAGAGGATTAGAAAGTATGCGGAAAGAGGATTAGAAAGCGAAAGCATTTATGAATAAACCAGTTATTGGGATTACAGGAAATGAAAAAGCTCATCCAGATGATGACATCATGATGAGCTATGTAGCAAAAGGCTTTGTTGAAGGAGTCAAGAACGCTGGTGGAATTCCCATCATCCTACCGATTGGTGATCAAGAAATGGCAAGCCATTACATCACGATAATTGATAAACTCATCCTAACAGGTGGGCAAAACGTCGATCCAAAATTCTATGGTGAACCCAAAACAATTGACAGCGATGACTACCACCTTCAAAGAGACCAGTTTGAATTAGCTCTTATCAAGGAAGCCATTAAGCAGAAAAAGCCAGTCTTCTCTGTTTGTCGAGGTACCCAGCTTTTCAATGTCGCCATGGGAGGCACACTTCATCAAGATATCGAAGACCACTGGCAGGACTGTTCAGCCGAATACACAACCCAACGTTTGGTGACAGAACCTGATACTGTTCTCAGAGAAATCTACGGAGAAATCTCTCATATCAACTCCTTCCACCATCAGAGCATTAAGGATTTGGCCCCAAATTTAAAGGTTGTGGCCTTTGATCCCAAGGATGAGATAATCGAGGCTGTTACAACTACAGATGGCTTCCCTTATCTTGGTGTTCAATGGCATCCAGAATTTCTATTTGAAAATCGCCCCAAGGATAAAACATTGTTTGACTATGTCGTAAACGAACTTTAAATCAGATCCGTCTTTTCACGGTAACTAAAGTAATCGGAATGCGAGACAATCAGATGATCCAGAAATACCAGTCCCATCAGTTCACAGGCTTCCTTTACTAACTTGGTTACATGATCATCATTTTGGCTAGGTGATACAGCGCCTGATGGATGATTATGAACGAGAATCACAGAAGTGGCCATATGCTTGATGGCATAGTGAAGGATTTCCCGTGGTTCAGCAATGCTTCGTGTCGCAGTTCCAATAAAAATGGTCTGTTGATGAATGATTTGATTTTGAGTATTAAGATAGAGTGCCACTAGGTGCTCTTGTTTTTTATCACCAAGTTCCTGTTGCATTTTTTTAGCTAGCTTTTGACTACTGAGAATACTTTCCATCTCAAGGTTTTCATGCTTGTGAATGCGATGCCCCAGTTCAATCACTGCTTGTAGTTCAATGGCTTTAATACGTCCAATGCCAGACAGACTCTGCAATTCCTGCAGGGTCATTTTTTTCAAATCAGTTAGACTTGTGAGACTGTTCAAGACTTTCTGGGCGATTTCAAAAACATTTGCTTGACGTGTTCCCGTTCTGAGTAGTATAGCTAGCAATTCTTGATTACTCAGGGCTTCTACTCCTTCTTTAACTAGTCTTTCTCTAGGCAAAAGTGAATCTTCTTGGAATGAAATACTGTACATAAAAATCCTCCTCACTTAATTATTCGTGAGAAGGATGGATAATTAGATTTTTTTCTCAATTGGAGCTACGCTAGCTAAGAGTTTTTTCAAACCTACTTCTGGGAAATTGATTTTTAGTTCCTGAGTATCGCCACTACCTGACACTTCTAGAACAGTGCCCTCTCCCCACTTCTTGTGAAGAGCAATATCCCCAATAGACCAGCTTGTATCACTCGAATCTTTCTTATTCCCAGCTGCAAATTGTCCAAATGGGAGACCACTTGACTGGATAGAGCTTGGTGCAGCCTTGCGTTTACGGTCTTGAAGTGCCTGAGCCAAACTCATTCCTTGACCGAAAGCAACCCCACCACTGCTATAGGAAGCCTTGAAACTGGTGTTAGCTGGTCGAGCCAAGCCTTGATACTCAAGCAAGTCAGAGCTGATTTCATTGATAAAACGTGTTGGGCGGTTGTAGCTAGTACGACCGAAAAGCAAACGGGAGTTGGCGTTGGTCAGATAGAGGATCTTTTCAGCGCGCGTGATACCTACATAGGCCAAACGGCGTTCTTCTTCCAGCTCATCAGGATCCTCAGCTGCTCGACTAAGTGGAAAGACATTTTCCTCCATCCCGATGATAAAGACAACTGGAAATTCCAGACCTTTAGCTGCATGCAAGGTCATCAAGGTCACTTCCGATGTTTCCTGACTACCAGAATCTGTATCGGCAATCAAGGCAAGATCATTCAAGAAACGACTGAGTTTATCTAAACCTGTTTCCTCTTCTTGACTATCAGGATTGTCGTCAAAATTCTTAGTAACAGATAGGAACTC
>CALHBZ010000317.1 GCA_937930605.1 Streptococcus oralis | reverse complement strand
GCTACAAAAAGAATGAGATTGGCGAGGGGATTATTAGCCCAAAATACAATCAAAATCAACAGGATCATAGCGAGTAATTTACTACGGGGATCCAAGCGATGAATGATGGAATCTCCTGGTATATATCGCCCTAAAATCATACTATCCATTTAGCGACTCCTTAAACTCCTCTATCTTGATTGGCAGTTTTTTAAAAGATACACCTCTATCTGCCAAACGTTTACAAAAGGCTGTGATTTTAGGCACACCTAACTGCACATTTTCCATAGAGGCTACATCTTGGAAGACATCACTTGGTTTGCCACTTTTGACCAAGCACCCCTTTTCCATAACGTAAACCTGATCAGCATACTCAGCTACGTCATCCATCAAATGCGTTACCAGAACGATTGTCATTCCAGCATGGTGAAGTTTTTTAAACAGGGTCATCAATTCTTTTCTGCCCAAAGGATCTAGTCCAGCTGTTGGCTCATCCAAAACCAAGACAGTAGGCTCCATCGCTAGCATCCCTGCTATAGCCACACGTCTCATCTGACCACCCGAAAGTTCAAATGGACTCCTCTCAAAGAGTGACTCAGCAATGCCCACCAAGGCTAACTTTTCACGCGCAATTTTCTTGGCTTCCTCCTCAGAAACTCCAAAATTTTGTGGTCCAAACGCAACATCTTTCAAAACAGTCTCTTCGAAAATCTGATTTTCAGCAAATTGAAACACTAGACCGACTTGCTTTCTAATCTGTCGAATTTCTTTATTGGTTGATGTAGGAGTAATGACAGTATCAAAAACTCGAACAGAACCCTTACTTGGTACCAATAGGCCATTTAAAAGCTGTAAAATCGTCGATTTTCCACTACCTGTATGTCCTATCAAAGCTGTATAGGAGCCATCCTCAATCGTCAAGGAAACATCAGTCAAGGCTGATGAAGATAGGGGGGTTCCCTCTTGATAGGTAAAGCTCACATTTTCTAGAGTAATTCCCATAGTTTGTCCTCTAGCTCTCCTTCTGTCAAATAGCCATCCGGCAACTGATAGCCAGTCTCTCTCAAAGATTCTCTCAGTTGATTCGTAAAGGGATCATCTAAGCCTATCTGGTCAAGATCAGCCCGAGAAAAAAGTTCTCTTGGGCTGCTGGTTGACTCCACTTGGCCTTTTTTCATGACCAAGACACGGTCACTCATCGCAACTTCTTCCAAGTCATGCGTAATGGAGACGACTGTCATCTGGTAGTCTTTTCGAATCTCTTGAACTGTCTGAATCAGTTCTCTTCGCCCCTCGGGATCCAACATACTTGTAGCCTCGTCCAGAATCAAAATAGCTGGTCTCAAAGCAACAACTCCTGCAATAGCCACCCGTTGTTTTTGTCCACCAGATAAGCGAGCTGGTTCTCTCTTCTTAAAGTCCAGCATACCCACTAACTCCAAGGATTCAGCTACTCTCTTCTTCATTTCTTCACGAGGAAGTCCCTGGTTTTCTAAGCCAAAGGCGACATCATCTTCAACAGTTGCCCCCACAAATTGATTATCTGGATTTTGAAAAACCATACCAATTTGTCGACGCAAGTCCCAAACATTCTCAGAAGACAGCAGTTGGTCATCTATCCAGATTTCTCCAGACTCTGCTTCAAGCAAACCATCAATCAAACGAATAGTTGTTGACTTTCCACTCCCATTATGACCTACAATTGAGAGCCACTCCCCACGTTTCACGTGAAACGAGACATTGTTAACATCATAATACTCTTGATCTTCTTTGTATCGAAAAGACAGATCTTTTACTTCAATAATCGATTTCATTTCGAACCAAATGTCCCTTTGAATACATGAGCGCTACCCTTGAAATAATCATAACCAGAGTAGATAGTGAAAAATAAAGCGATATAAAGCAACAGTTGCCCAATTAAATTCCAATGTAAGAGCAAAAAGATAATGGCAAACATTTGACTAAAGGTCTTGATTTTCCCAGGCATCGCTGCCGCCAGAACTGTTCCACCCGTCTCAACGAGCAACAGACGAAGGCCTGTCACCGCAAGTTCACGACAGATGATAATAGCAACAACCCAAGCTGGAGCCATACCCAACTCAATCAACATGATAAAAGCTGACATAACCAACAACTTATCAGCCATTGGATCTGCAAACTTTCCAAAGTTGCTAACCACATTCCATTTTCGAGCAAGATAGCCATCGAGATAATCTGTTATACTAGCAACTGCAAAGATAATCGCTGCCAGCAGGTGACTGCCTTGTGAATGACCCAAAGTCAAAACAAGAATAAAGAGAGGTATAAAGAGAATTCTACCAATAGTTAATACATTAGGAATTTGTTCTTTTTTCATTGATTTTTCCTTAATCTGTAGT
>CALHBZ010000316.1 GCA_937930605.1 Streptococcus oralis | reverse complement strand
GATTTCTTGTTGGTTTCCTAAATTTCAGTCGCTTTCTGTTCGCTCTTGGTATCTTGTATGAACAATACTGAATTTTATGATCGTCTGGGGGTGTCAAAAAACGCTTCGGCAGACGAGATCAAAAAGGCTTATCGTAAGCTTTCAAAAAAATATCACCCAGATATCAACAAGGAGCCTGGTGCTGAGGAAAAATACAAGGAAGTTCAAGAAGCCTATGAGACCTTGAGTGACGACCAAAAACGTGCAGCCTATGACCAATATGGTGCAGCAGGTGCCAACGGTGGATTTGGTGGTGCTGGCGGTTTCGGTGGCTTTGACGGAGCAGGTGGCTTCGGTGGTTTTGAGGATATCTTCTCAAGCTTCTTTGGTGGAGGCGGAGCTTCGCGCAATCCAAACGCTCCTCGTCAAGGGGATGACCTCCAGTATCGTGTGAATTTGACTTTTGAAGAAGCTATCTTTGGAACAGAAAAAGAAGTGAAATACAACCGTGAAGCAAGCTGTCGTACATGTAATGGATCTGGTGCTAAGCCAGGAACAAGTCCAGTCACCTGTGGACGCTGTCATGGTGCAGGTGTCATTAACGTTGATACGCAGACTCCTCTTGGTATGATGCGTCGCCAAGTAACCTGTGATGTCTGTCATGGTCGCGGAAAAGAAATTAAAGATCCATGTACAACTTGTCATGGAACAGGTCATGAAAAACAAGCTCATAGCGTACATGTAAAAATCCCTGCTGGTGTGGAAACAGGCCAACAAATTCGCCTAGCTGGTCAAGGGGAAGCAGGCTTTAATGGTGGACCTTACGGGGACTTGTACGTGGTGGTTTCAGTTGAAGCCAGTGATAAGTTTGAACGTGAAGGAACAACTATTTTCTACAAGCTGAACCTTAATATTGTTCAAGCAGCCCTTGGTGATACTGTGGAAATTCCGACTGTACATGGTGACGTTGAATTGGTCATCCCAGAGGGGACTCAGACTGGCAAGAAATTCCGTCTACGTGGCAAGGGTGCTCCGAGCCTTCGTGATGGTGCCGTTGGTGACCAATACGTTACAGTTAATGTCGTGACTCCGACAGGTTTGAACGACCGGCAAAAAGCTGCGCTTAAAGAATTCGCCGCTGCAGGTGACTTGAAAGTCAATCCAAAGAAAAAAGGCTTCTTTGACCATATAAAGGACGTCTTTGAAGGTGAATAAAGTAAAAAGAGCCGATTGGCTCTTTTTTGCGTTATCTTTGAAAATTTAGCATCGAAAAATCATTTTCCAGTTAGCCTGCTATTTATACTTTTGAGTAAGCAGGCCAGCTGCATCCATCTCTCGGATGAGTTGCTTGATTTCCGCTTCTTTACCTGACTTAACGGTGACGGTATCAATGTGTTTGATTGCTGAATTATCCTGAATATCCACCAAAGTCAAAGCTTTTTCATAGAATGCAATTCCCCTTTTTAGACTTTCCTGATCATTCCAAAAGAGAATTGAGTAATTGGGATTAAATTTCTTTCCGATTTCTTGGAGGTACTTCTCGCTTTCTTTCTCTAAAAACTGCAATAAACCATGATTGAACAAGTTATCCCCTACTTTATAGTATGAAATCTCTCCTGTCTGTAGGACATAGACTTCGAGTCGGTTTTTGGTGAGTTTTGGACTTTCTTTTAGGACGGTGTGACTATTGATAACCTCATCTGAGAAAGTAACATAAAAATTTAAGCCTCCACCCTCGAATTGATAGTGTCCATTTGATTCTACTTTCTTAGGAGGCATGTCAAGGGAGATAAAGATTTGTTTTAAGGCTTCATTCCCCTCGTGGATGTCACTTGGTGAGGCTTTGAAAAGATTGGCCACTAGTAGAAATGCTAGGACCGCAAGAAGGCAGAGACAGCCACAAGGAATCGCGATGACCTTCGCTAGAACTTTTAAAAACTGTTTCATTTTCATTCCCTCCCTTTTCTGTTCGAATCTAGTAACCCAAAATGGATTTAAGGAAAGTTGGAGGATTTATTATTCTTGTTTTTCTTCTTGGAGGATCGCCATTCTGGTTTGGAAATCTTTTTCCAAGACTTTGAATTTATAGGTTAAATCTTTTTGGTATTCCTTGATAAGGGCTTTTTGTTGGTTGATGATTTGGAGGCTGTTTTGGATGATATCCAAATCATCCTTGATAGCTTCGACGCGGTCAGTTGTATCTAGCACTTCATCCTGAATGGCTTGGCGATTTTTTACGACAAAATAACTTCCAGCTGCAGCTCCTACGAAGAGCAGTAGATTTGATAGTTTCATGGCATCTCCTTAAGCGTTTCTAATGGTTTCAGCGACTTGGGCAAGTTTGTCAAAGTCAGGTTCGTGAGCAATAAAGTCAATCTTGAGGTCATCTTCTGCACCGTAGCGAGGTACGAGGTGCACATGGGTATGAAAGACCGTTTGACCAGCAATTTCCTCGCAGTTGGCAATGATATTCATGCCGACAGCCTTGGTAGCTTTCATGACTTTTTGAGCCACTGTTGGCACTTGGGCAAAGAGTTGGCTAGCGCTGGCAGCGTCCATCTCCAAAAGATTGCGATAATGTTCTTTTGGTACAATGAGGGTGTGTCCAGGCGTTACTTGAGAGATATCAAGAAAGGCAAGGATCTGCTCATCTTCGTATACTTTTGAAGCAGGAATCTCCCCTGCGATAATCTTACAAAAAATGCAATCTGACATAAAATCCACCTCTACTCTATTGAATTTTGATATAATATAGCTACATTATACCAGATTCGGAGAAAATATGTTAGAAATTAAAAACCTGACAGGTGGCTATGTTCACGTCCCTGTCTTGAAAGATGTGTCCTTTACAGTCGAAAGTGGGCAGTTGGTCGGTTTGATTGGTCTCAACGGCGCTGGAAAATCAACGACTATCAATGAAATTATCGGTCTTTTGACACCTTATAGTGGTTCCATCAATATCAATGGCCTGACCCTGCGAGAAGATGCGAGCAACTACCGCAAGCAAATTGGCTACATCCCGGAAACGCCTAGCTTGTACGAGGAATTGACCCTCAGAGAACATATCGAAACCGTGGCTATGGCTTATGGTATCGATCAGAAAATAGCTTTTGAGCGAGTGGAATCTTTGTTAAAGATGTTTCGTCTGGATCAAAAATTAGACTGGTTTCCGGTCCATTTCTCCAAAGGGATGAAGCAGAAGGTCATGATTATCTGTGCCTTTGTCGTGGATCCGAGCCTCTTTATCGTGGATGAGCCTTTTCTTGGTCTCGATCCCTTGGCGATTGCTGACTTGATTCAGCTTTTAGAAGTGGAAAAGCAAAAAGGCAAGTCCATTCTCATGAGTACCCATGTGCTGGATTCGGCGGAAAAGATGTGTGACGCCTTTGTTATCCTCCACAAGGGAGAGGTGCGGGCTCAGGGCAATCTCCAGAAACTCCGCGAGGCCTTTAACATGCCTGAGGCTAGCTTGAATGACATTTACTTGGCACTGACCAAAGAGGAGGACCTATGAAAGACTTGTTTTTAAGGAGAAAGCAGGCTTTTCGTAAGGAGTGTGTCGGTTATCTGCGCTATGTGCTCAATGACCACTTTGCCTTGTTCTTGCTGGTTCTCATCGGTTTTCTAGCCTATCAGTACAGTCAACTCTTGCAAGATTTTCCTGAAAATCATTGGCCCATCCTCTTGTTTTTGGGAATTGTATCTGCCTTGCTTTTGGCTTGGGGCGGAATCACGACCTACATAGAAGTACCTGACAAGCTCTTTCTCTTAGTAGCTGAAGAGGAGGTCAAGTCATACCTCAAAGGGCAGACGGTGCGTTCATTGGTTTTCTGGACAATTGTCCAAACCCTCTTTTTACTCTTGTTTGCACCCTTGTTTTTAGCCATGGGCTATGGCTTGCTAGTCTTTCTCGTCTATGTGCTTTTATTGGGGACTGGGAAATACCTCCTCTTTCGCCACAAAGCCAGCAAATTTTTCACTGAAACTGGACTGAACTGGGACTATGTCATTGCCCAAGAAAGCAAGCGTAAGCAAGTCTTATTTCGTTTCTTTGCCCTCTTTACTCAGGTCAAGGGCGTTTCAAATAGTGTCAAGCGTCGCGCTTACCTAGACTTTATCTTAAATGCTGTTCAGAAGGTACCTGGCAAGATCTGGCAAAACCTCTATCTTCGTTCTTATCTGCGAAATGGAGACCTCTTTGCTCTCAGTCTTCGCCTCTTGCTCCTATCCTTGTTAGCTGTGATCTTTATCGAGCAATCTTGGATTGCGACAGCAGTGGTTGTCCTGTTTAATTACCTCATGCTCTTCCAGTTGTTAGCTCTCTATCGTGCTTTTGACTACCAGTATTTGACCCAGCTCTTTCCTTTAGAAAAGGGTGAAAAAGAGAAGGGACTACAGGAGGTTATCCGAGAATTGACAGGTTTTGTTTTAATGGTTCAACTGGTAGTTGGTTTGATTACCCTCCAAGAAAAACTAGCCCTTCTAGCCCTGCTTGGAGCTGGACTGGTCTTACAAATCTTGTATCTACCTTATCAGATGAAACGCCAGATGCAAGACTAACATTGCTTAAACAATACAAAAAGAAGTTGAGTTCAGTCTGTCTCAGCTTCTTTTATTTTCTACAAGATAATAGTTGGTCCGTAGAGACTTAGTTTGGTTTTGACTTGGTCAAAGTGGAAACGGTCATAGGCCCGCCAAGCGGCGCGAGTGGGAGCATCTGGATTGAGAGCGCTGAGACCCAGGAGAAGACTGGAAGTCTGGTAAAATTTTTCCAGCTCAATCAAGAATCGATTATCCACTGTCTCAGTTTTAGAGAGAAAGTCAAGGATATTGTCCAGCTGTTCCTGAAAGCGGACATCGTCAGCTGTTGCCTGTTTGCAGACTTGGTAGGCTTTGTTTAAGTCAGTAATCAAAGTCTGAGCTCTTTTGATTGGGTCTGTATCTGTCATGAGAATGCCTCCTTTGTACTGGTTCTAAAGTTGTTTCAAGTGATTGTCTTTCTATAATCATAGCTTATCACTTTTAACTCTTTTTCTACTTTCAAATCTTTAATTATCATTGAAATTTCCTGAATGGTAATTGCAGGATTTTATGATAAAATAATTGTAAGGTTATCATATATATTTTTTAGAATACTTCGACACTTTAGGAATTTTTGAGAACCGTTTAGGATTTGGTGAAAAATAGTTTCTAGACTTATGCTATCCTCTTTTTAGGAGGTTTTATCCATGAACTACATTATCATCCAAAAAGAGAAAGAAATTTTCAAATTAAACATAAAGGATATCTACTATATCCAAACGCATCCAAGTAAAGCCCATACTGTACAGATTGTTACAGAAAACGCTAGCTTTGATCTATTTCAAAATTTAAGCAATCTTGAAAAACAATATGGAGAAACCTTGACGAGATGTCATCGAAATTGTCTGGTCAACCTTGAACGGCTAAAATCCATGGATATCCAATCAAAGACTCTCTTTCTTGGAGAAGAAGGTCGATATGCTGTTCAGTGTGCCAGACGTCGCTATAGAGACATTCGCCAAAAATGGTTGAAAGAAGGAGAGTAAGAAGATGAGAATATTTGTTTTAGAAGATGATTTTTCCCAACAAGCTAGGATTGAAACGGTGATTGAGAAACTCTTGAAGGAACATCATATCACTCCGAGTTCTTTTGAAGTCTTTGGCAAGCCAGACCAACTTCTGGCAGAGGTGCATGAGAAGGGTACGCATCAGCTTTTCTTTTTGGACATTGAGATTCGAAATGAGGAGATGAAAGGCCTAGAAGTGGCAAGAAAGATTCGGGATCGAGATCCTTATGCCCTGATCGTCTTTGTGACGACTCACTCGGAGTTTATGCCCCTGTCCTTTCGCTACCAAGTGTCTGCTTTGGACTATATTGATAAGGCCTTGTCGGCAGAGGAGTTTGAGTCTCGTATCGAGACAGCTCTTCTCTATGCCGATAGTCAAGACAGCAAAAGCCTGGCGGAAGATTGCTTTTACTTTAAATCAAAATTTGCTCAATTCCAGTATCCTTTTAAAGAGGTTTACTATCTCGAAACGTCCCCAAGACCCCATCGTGTTATTCTCTATACCAAGACGGATAGGCTGGAATTTACGGCGAGTCTAGAGGAGGTTCTCAAGCAGGAACCTCGTCTCTTGCAGTGTCATCGTTCTTTTCTCATCAATCCAGCCAATGTAGTGCATTTGGATAAGAAAGAAAAACTGCTTTACTTTCCCAATGGTGGAAGTTGTCTAATCGCGCGTTATAAGATCAGGGAAGTCTCTGAGGCTATCAATAACTTACACTGAGTGAGGTGATGGAATGGAATTAGTCTGGAAGATAGTATATGCGTTTTTGATATCTGGATTGGAATTGTTTATATTTTTTAAGGTAGATGGAATTGTTCTGACTCTGGAGAGAGTTTTTAAGGCCTTTCTTTTTAAGATACTGTTGGCAGTTGTTTTTGTAACGATTAGCTATATAGTAGGAAATAATTACCTATCTTATTTTGTGGAACCCTTGTACGGCATCGGTTTATCTTTCTTGTTTTTAAGAGGGTTTCCTAAAAAACTCCTTCTATTTTATGGTCTCTTTCCAATGATATTGGTGAATCTCTTTTATAGAGGAGTCTCCTATTTTGTGCTTCCATTTTTGGAGCAAGGGCAGGTGTATGATGACCGCTCTTTTATTTGGTTATTTATAAAAATTTTCATTTGCTTTGTTTCTCTAGCCTTTTTGAAATGGTTAGACTATGATTTCACTAGCTTGAGAAGGGAGATTCTAGATAAAGATTTTCAAAAGTCCCTGACTAAGATTAACTGGATAATGGGGGCTTACTATTTGGTGATACAAAGTCTGTCTTACTTTGAATATGAGCAAGGTATCCAATCAACGACTGTTCGTCATCTGATCCTAGTGTTTTACTTGCTTTTTTTTATGGGGGTTGTCAAGAAATTGGATACCTACTTGAAGGAAAAACTTCAGGAGAAACTGAACCAAGAGCAGACCTTACGCTACAGAGATATGGAGCGGTATAGTCGGCATATAGAGGAGCTTTATAAGGAAGTTCGGAGCTTTCGTCATGATTATGCCAACCTCTTGACCAGCTTAAGCCTAGGCATTGAAGAGGAGGATATGGAGCAGATAAAAGAGATCTACGACTCTGTCTTGAAGGATTCTAGTGAAAAATTGCAGGACAACAAATATGACCTTGGTAGATTGGTGAATATTCGGGATCGTGCCCTCAAAAGTCTCCTCGCAGGAAAATTTATAAAAGCAAGAGAAAAGGATATTGTCTTTAATGTCGAAGTTCCTGAGGAGATTCAAGTTGAGGGGATGGGTCTGCTTGATTTTTTAACCATCGTATCTATCCTTTGTGACAATGCTATTGAAGCCAGTCTAGAGGTCTGTCAACCTCACGTTTCAATTGCCTTTTTTAAAAATGGGGCACAGGAGACTTTTATCATTGAAAACTCCATCAAAGAAGAGGGCATAGATGTTTCTGAAATCTTCTCTTTTGGAGCAAGTTCTAAAGGGGAGGAGAGAGGAGTTGGTCTTTATACCGTTATGAAGATAGTGGAAAGTTATCCCAATGCTAGCCTCAATACTATCTGTCAAAATCAAGTCTTTCGTCAGGTTTTGACAATTCACTTGACGTCAGTTGATGATTAGAAGATTTGTGAAAAGAAGTACTGCCTGCAGTCATCAATT
>CALHBZ010000315.1 GCA_937930605.1 Streptococcus oralis | reverse complement strand
TGCTTGGATTTTCTCGAATCATAGTCGCTGAGATACCAAACTTTCTTTCTTGCAAAACGGTCTCAAAGCCACGATTAGATAATTCTTGCTGGTAGCCACGTTCTCCCACAAAAAAGATCAGTTCTTGCTGGGCTTCATCGTAGGAAATCTCCGATAACATCTGATCCAACCACTCCTGCCAGCCCATAGGGTAACGAGGAAGCTTGGTTTCATCTAACTTGCAGACAGAGGTCAACTCGTCATCACGAAAAGCCTCTCTGATATAGCGAAATCTTTTTTGAAGAGTTAAGCCTATCTGCTCCCCTCTGTCTCCCTCATAGCCTGAAACGACTACCCAGACCTGATCACACTGACGCTTTGCTCGCTGGATTAAATCGATATGCCCCTGATGGAGAGGGGCAAAGGTCCCAAATACGACTGCTGTTTTCTTTTTCATACATGCTCGCCTTTTTATAATTTTTTATATTTTTATTTTTCTATGTTTTTATTATATCTTATATTTTCGTTTTGTCAATAGTTTTTTATTATTTTTTATAAAAAGATGATGAAAAAAATCAGGATTGCTCCTGATTCTCCATTTTTAAGCAATATCAAATTTCAATTGTCCAGCTTTTACACCGATTTTGAGGGTCTTGCCTGCTACTAGTTCTCCCTTGAGGAGGAGCTCCGCTAGCTTGTCCTCCACTTCTGTTTGCAGGGTTCTGCGAAGTGGACGGGCTCCCATTTCTGGATTGTAACCGTGACTAGCTAGCAACTTCAGTGCCGAAGCTTGTAGTTTCAAATCGATGCCCTTCTCTGCGAGGCTAGCAATCAATGGTTTAACCATGATCTTGACAATTTCCTGCATGTGGTCGCTATCCAAGCTGTGGAAGACCACCTTTTCATCAATACGGTTGATAAACTCTGGTCGATAAGCTTTTTTCAACTCTTCAAAGATTCGTTTTTCCATATTTTCCTGGTCAAAACGAATGTCTTTCGCGCCAAAGCCGACAGTCTTGTCATCACGAAGGGCTGTCGCACCAAGGTTTGACGTCATGATGATAATAGTATTTGAAAAGTCAACCTTGCGCCCCTTGCTGTCTGTTAGAACTCCATCATCCAAGACCTGCAATAGAACATTAAAGATGTCTGGGTGGGCCTTCTCTACCTCGTCAAAGAGGAGCACTGAGTATGGTTTGTTGCGAACCTTCTCGGTCAACTCCCCACCTTCTTCGTAGCCCACATAGCCCGGAGGAGCTCCATTGAGACGGCTAGCCGCAAATTTCTCCATATATTCACTCATATCAAAGCGGATAAGGGCTGATTCGTCATCAAAGAGGACTTCTGCCAGAGCTTTTGCCAATTCAGTCTTACCGACACCCGTTGGTCCTAGAAACATAAAGGAACCAATTGGACGTTTGTGACTGCGAATACCTGACTGGTTACGACGAATGGCACGACTAATACTTGAAACAGCTTGATCTTGTCCGATGACCCGTTTATGCAACTCTGCTTCCAAGTTCAGGTATTTCTTAGCATCCGTTTGCGTCAGCTTTTGGACTGGGATACCTGACAAACGACTCAAGGTGGTCAAAATATCAGATTCTGTCACCAAGTCTTTATAGACAGGCAATTCTTGTTCTTTTGCGATTAGCTGGCCTGCTTGTTTCCACTTGCCATCCATCAAGGCCTTGTCAGCTGGACTCAAGTCGGATTCGTCCGTTCTCACATGCTTGGATTTGTTTTGCACAGTTGCTGCTGCCTCATCCAAGAGGTCGATAGCAGAGTCTGGCAAGTGACGACTAGTCAAGTAACGATGCGCCATCTTAACGGCTGTTTCGACAGCTTCATCTGTGATTTGCACACGGTGGTGTTTCTCATAGGTAGCCTTCAAACCTTGCAAAATGGTCATGCTGTCAGCTAAACTTGGCTCTTCAATAGTCACTTTAGCAAAACGACGAGAAAGGGCTGCATCTTTTTCGATGTGTTTTTGGTATTCTTCCTGAGTGGTTGCACCAACCGTTCTCAAAGTTCCACGTGCCAAGGCTGGCTTCAAGATATTGGCCGCATCCATAGTCGAATCAATACCGCTACCAGAACCCATGATGGTGTGGAGTTCATCGATAAAGAGGATTACTTTGCCATCTTCCTCGATATCCTTGATGATATTGTTCATACGCTCTTCAAAATCTCCACGGAAACGTGTCCCCGCAACAACATTCATCAAATCAAGCTCCAAAACGCGCATCTTGGCCATTTCCACAGGTACATCCCCACTAGCAATACGCTGGGCAAGGCCAAGGGCCAGAGCTGTTTTCCCGACACCAGCATCTCCAACCAAGACAGGATTGTTCTTGGTCTTCCTACTCAAAATCTGAATCATACGTGAGATTTCTTTGTCCCGACCGATAACTGGCTCTAACTTGCCAGAGCGCGCTTGCTCCGTCAGGTCATGCGTGTAGTCCTCTAGACCGCCACTTGGATTCTGAGGCATACCCATCATATTGGCCATAGAATTTTGCTTATCTGCCACGGTACGGTGGCGCTGACGCAAAGCCTTAAGGTCTTCTCTTGTCCAACCTGCACGTTCCTCTAAATTGCGACGAAGAGCAGCAATTCTGACCTGATCTTTCTGGTCTTCATAAGAAAAACCTGCTCTCTCCAAGATGCGAGTTGCCAAAGCATTACCATCATGCAAAATCGCATAGAGGACATGCTCTGTCCCTAGCACCTTTGCATGGACCACTGAGGCCACATACTCTGCTTCTGCAAAGAGAACCTCCAAACGATGGGAAAAGGGTAATTCCGTAAAGGTTTCGTCTTGGCTATAGTCCGTTTCAGTCAATTCCAAAGCGACCTCTTCTAAACGGTCCATTTCATAAGGATAATCATTTAGAGTGGCACCTGCCACACTATAACTGTGATTGGACATGGCAATCAATAAATGCCAAGACT
>CALHBZ010000314.1 GCA_937930605.1 Streptococcus oralis | reverse complement strand
ATGATAAATATGTATCCTTATCTTTCCTTACAGTTTCTTCCGACAAATATTTTTCAATTTTTCTTAACGGACCTATTTGAGGTAAAATATTTAACTTAGGAAATCCAGAATTGTTAAAAGTATTTTTATTAGTAATAATTTTACCATTCGAGTCATAAACAAGTGCAAATATTAATCCATCATAGAAATGAACTACAATTTTATAACCATCATAAAATCCTGCAGTGAGTTTTGGTTTAGCCCCTTCGACATAGTTATGTGGAATCGTACCAGTATTGATTTTTAACATCTTACCATTAATAATAATACATTTAGCTTTTTTAGGGAAATCGCGAGTCAAACCATCAGGAATACTTCTAAAAATTGGTTTGGATAAGGCATAAGAAATTATTCTCAATGCTTCAATAATGGTTGATTTCCCTGCATTATTTTTTCCAACTGCAATTGTTAAATCTTTAAACTCTAGTTTTGTATCTTTGAAACAACGATAATCTTCTAAATGTAAAAATTTAAGCATCTAATTTGCATCCCCTTTTCAAATTCATAAAATTATTTATTACACACAAAAAACCAACGGGTGCTGGTTTCTGTCGGTTCTTTGTCCTCAAAGTCCGCATAGAGTTTGAAGGACTTGAAACCAGCTTGTTCCAGCAAAATATCATAGGTCAAGACTTCATAAGTCCGCTCCTCATGCACTTCATCGTAGCGACTAAAGGAACCGTCAGCCTCCTTGACAAAGAAAGTCAACTCATGCACGATGGAGTGAGGAGCTTCGTCCTCATAGGTGTCCCAAAGCATGGCAAAATCTTCTGCATTTTCATGGTAAGAATAGCCTGGAAAAACCTCGTCAGTCTGATAGGTCGAATGTACATCAAAGATAAAAACCCCATCTTCGTTAAGAGCATTATACACTTCTTTGAAAACGTCCCCTACCTCGACCTCATCCTGCATGTAGCAGATAGAGTCCGAATAACACGTGACAAAGTCGTATTGACCTGCCTTAGATAAATCCAGCATATTGCCTTCAATAAAATCAATCTTTTGCTTGGCTGATGTTGCTCTCTTCTCCGCAATCTTCAGCATATCTGCGCTCAAGTCAAGCCCCGTCACATCAAAGCCAGCTTGAGAAAAGCGGACAGACTGGATGCCTGTCCCACAAGCCAATTCCAAAAGCTTCTTTCTCTCCTTAGTCTTTGGCAAATGTCGCAAAGAAAAATCCGTCCATTTATCGTATAAACTATCATCCATCACAGCATCGTAAACAGCCGCAAAGGTTTCATAAGTCGCCATATTCATGATACCAAGTCCGCCCGTAATCGGAATGAAAATTAGGAGCTTGACGATGGAGCCGAGCTCCAAGGAAGGCTATCTATTTTCCGACGATTACAGGACGGGTTCAAATCCTTTCTAAGATACAAAGAGCGTTAAAAGCAAGGAGAAAATAGGAAACTTTCTGCTGTATCGTCAGATACAAAGGAAGTTACTCTTTTTCTCGCAGCTTTTAGCTCGTGTTCAGTTTCGAGATGAACAAAACACGACGCCCTCACCTTTCTATCCATTTTTTTCTAAAATAAGCAAATAAACCCAGTTGACTGCAACTGAGTTCATCTACTATGCTAAGGCTTCTGAAATGTCTATTGAGCTCGCCTCATGCCATAGTTTTTCTAGGTTATAGTGGGCACGCATTTCTTCTGAGAAGATATGCACAACAACACCGCCGAGGTCTAGTAAGACCCAGCCTCCCGCTGCATCACCTTCGACATGGCTGCCTTTAACACCAGCTTCGGCTACTTTTTCACGGATATTTTCAGCGATTGCGTCCAACTGACGGCTATTCATCGAGCTAGTGATAACAAAGTAGTCTGTCACACTGGTCAAATCTTGTACATCAAGTGCAAGGATGTCCTCCGCACGTTTCTCATCAGCCGCTTTCACGACTAGTTCTAGTAATTCTTTTTCGTTCATTTAGTCCTCTTTCAAATAGTGCACAAAGGCGTTATAGGTTTCAAGGGTTTGGGGATAGATGGGGAATCCCTGATGAGCTAGATGCTCCACGGTACGTGCCGTTTCATAGGCCACTGCCTTATTGAGCGACAAACTTGCAATTTCACGCGCCTGGTCCACTCCTGGAAAGGCACGATTGTGTTCGATATAATCTGCGACGTAGATGACCTTATCTAGCTCGGTCATCTGACCAGCACCGACAGTATGGATTTCAATAGCTCGCAGGATTTCAGAATCATGCAAATCCAAATCTTCTTGAAGCTTGTAAATTCCGACCATGCCATGCCAGACATTGTTTCCCCAGTTTTTGAGGTCGAGGTCTAGCTGATAACGGTCAATCAAGTCTAGAAATTCCTGATCTGACAACTTTTTAGCATAGTCGTGGAGAAGTCCTGCTAGACCTGCTTTCTCACTATCCACACCAAAGCGCTGAGCCAGTTCTATGGCTGCACGCTCCACACCCAAACAATGGGTTAACCGTTTTTCAGGTAGAAGCTCTGCCATTCTTTCCAACAAAGCCTCTCGGGAACAGTTGATATAGTCTTGGTATGCCATCAGTAAAGCCCCTCCTTCTCGATGTAGTCTAGCACTGGCTGAGGTAGAAGAAAGTTGGGTTTCCGACCTTGGGCAAGGAAATCACGCACCATGCTGGATGAGATGTCCATAAGGGGCACATCTACCCATATAACTGGATAGGAAGTTCCTGCCTTGTAGCGTGGTCGCTGGACTCCCACAAACTGAACCATGTCGACTAGCTCATCAATTCGGTACCACTTGGGCAGATAGTCCACCATGTCGGCCCCGATGATAAAGTAATAATCCGTATCTGGATTCTTTTCAGTTAGAAGCTTCATGGTGTCGTAGGTGTAAGAAATGCCCTTGCGCTCTAGCTCAATAGTTTCAATGTCCAGACCTTCGATCCCCTCAATCGCCAATTCAAGCATCTTGAGGCGGTGGTGTTCAGGGATGGTTTCTTTTTTGTCCACATGAGGTGGCTGGTATTCAGGCATGAGCAGGACCTGGTCCAGTCCTAACTGTTGTCGTACTTGGTCCGCTACAACAAGATGGGCATGGTGAACGGGGTTAAAATTCCCCCCTAAAATCCCAACTTGTTTGCGTTTTTTCTCCTTGATTTCCGGCTCCAACTCTACCTTGGTAAAGGGAGTCAATAATTCGATTGCCATAGGCTCGT
>CALHBZ010000313.1 GCA_937930605.1 Streptococcus oralis | reverse complement strand
CCATGAATGTAGTTTTGTTCATGATTTCTCCTATATGAATATCGTTTTTGTTTACTGGGCGGATGTTCCGGTCCGCGGGGTATTTGAAAGGTTCCGGGGCCTTACAAATGGGGTAAACAATACCGTCTACTATCATACCAAATTTTACTACTAAAAGTCAATAGATATGAAAAATAATTTTCCCGATTTGACCTTTAAAATATCACAAAAACCTCGTGAAAACGAGGTTTCCATTGCTATTTATATGCCAAGGCACGTTTGAAGCTTTTCCATAGGCCTAGGTCATCTGTCTGAAGGACTAGGCTGGCATACATGCGCCCGATAAAAGCTGTTGCAGTTACTGCAAAAACGACTGTAATCGCTAGTGAAATCCAGGACTCTAAATCACTTGCATACCCATTAATGGCTCTAAATGGCATAAAGAAGGTTGAAATGAAAGGAATGTAGGAACCAATTTTCAGAACTAAATTGTCACCAGCAGCACCTAGAGAAGTCACACCGACAAATCCTGCTATAATCAAGATCATCAATGGTGACAAGGCCTTTCCTGAATCCTCAGGGCGAGAAACCATAGAGCCTAGAAAGGCTGCTAAAACAACGTACATAAAGAGGCTGACTAAGACAAACAATAAAGTATTGAGCGAGAAGGCCTCTCCCAA
This sequence comes from Streptococcus oralis, assembly GCA_937930605.1. Lineage (GTDB taxonomy): Bacteria > Bacillota > Bacilli > Lactobacillales > Streptococcaceae > Streptococcus > Streptococcus oralis_CO. The sequence continues at coordinate 815 of CALHBZ010000313.1, read as the reverse complement.
GTGGTTTAAAATACCAGACTGGGCCAAGATAGGGAGGTCTTTGAAGAGAAGTAGCGCAGCAACTCCACCCACTACGTAAATCCCAACATGAGTCAAAATCACAAGAAGCAAGGCAATCATGCGAGCGTAGAAATAATGGCTAGCTCGAATACTAGAGAAGACCACTTCCATGATTTTGGTTCCCTTTTCACTAGCCACTTCCTGAGCAGTGACACTAGCATAGGTAATCAAGATCATATAGAGGAAGAAGCCGAGACCTGCAGCTGCAATGGTTTGGACCATCTTTTTATTTTCTTTGGATTCGTCAATCTTCTCAGTAAAGTCAACAGTCTGAGCCAGGAGTTTTTCCTGTTCTTGAGACAAATTAGCTGCCGAGCGATTGAGTTGGTATTGAAGTTCATTGAGTTTATTGGTTACTGCTAGCTTGATACCTGTTTCAAGCGAAGTTTCACCATGGTAAACAGCTTTGAGGACACTGTCCTCTTGATCAATAGTTAGATAACCCTTGATTTTTTCATCCTTGATGGCGGCTTGGGCACTGGCTTCATCCTGATAGTCAAAGTTAATCCCATTGGTACCCTTGAGCCCTTCTGTTACAGATGGTACAGTTGTCACCACTGCTACCTTGCTATTTTTAGCCATCGAAGAATTTTGGAGATATCCGATTCCTACAGACAAACCTAAAAAGAGGAACGGCGAAATCACCATAAAGAAGAAACTCCAGGACTTGACATGTCGCAGATAAGTTTCTTTAATAACTACCCACATATTTCTCATACTTCCACCCCTGATTCTAGTTTAAAGATTTCATCGAT
>CALHBZ010000312.1 GCA_937930605.1 Streptococcus oralis | reverse complement strand
CATTTGAAAGTTTAACAGAACGTTTACAGAACGTCTTTAAAAATCTACGTAAAAAAGGGAAAATCTCTGAGGCTGATGTTCAAGAAGCAACCAAAGAGATTCGTCTAGCCTTACTGGAAGCCGACGTTGCTTTGCCTGTTGTAAAGGACTTTATCAAGAATGTTCGTGAACGTGCGGTAGGGCACGAGGTTATTGATACCCTCAATCCTGCCCAACAGATTATTAAAATCGTTGATGAGGAATTGACAGCTGTTTTAGGTTCTGATACGGCTGAAATTATCAAGTCACCTAAGATTCCTACAATCATCATGATGGTCGGTTTGCAGGGGGCTGGTAAAACCACCTTTGCGGGTAAACTGGCCAACAAACTCAAGAAGGAAGAAAATGCACGACCTTTGATGATTGCAGCGGACATCTATCGTCCAGCTGCCATCGATCAGCTGAAAACACTTGGACAACAGATTGATGTACCAGTTTTCGCTCTTGGAACAGAAGTACCAGCTGTTGAGATTGTTCGTCAAGGTTTGGAACAAGCTCAGGCCAACCACAATGATTATGTCTTGATTGATACAGCGGGTCGTTTGCAGATTGATGAACTCTTGATGAATGAGCTTCGTGATGTTAAGGCCTTGGCTCAACCAAACGAAATCCTGCTCGTCATTGATGCCATGATCGGTCAAGAAGCGGCCAATGTTGCGCGTGAGTTTAATGCTCAGTTGGAAGTGACTGGGGTTATCCTTACCAAGATTGATGGGGATACTCGTGGTGGTGCGGCTCTATCTGTTCGACACATTACTGGAAAACCAATCAAGTTCACTGGTACTGGTGAAAAGATCACGGATATTGAAACCTTCCATCCAGATCGTATGTCAAGCCGTATCCTTGGTATGGGGGATATGCTGACCTTGATCGAGAAAGCTTCTCAGGAATACGATGAGCAAAAAGCTCTTGAAATGGCTGAGAAGATGCGCGAAAACACCTTTGATTTCAATGATTTCATTGATCAATTAGATCAGGTGCAAAACATGGGGCCAATGGAAGACTTGCTCAAGATGATTCCAGGTATGGCTAACAACCCAGCCCTTCAAAATATGAAGGTAGATGAGCGCCAGATTGCTCGTAAACGTGCCATCGTGTCCTCTATGACACTTGAAGAACGTGAAAATCCTGATTTGTTAAATCCAAGTCGTCGCCGTCGTATCGCTGCAGGTTCTGGAAATACCTTTATCGAAGTCAATAAATTCATCAAGGACTTTAACCAGGCTAAACAGCTTATGCAAGGTGTCATGTCTGGGGATATGAACAAGATGATGAAGCAGATGGGAATCAATCCAAATAACCTCCCTAAAAATATGCCAAATATGGGTGGGATGGATATGTCTGCCCTTGAAGGAATGATGGGGCAAGGTGGTATGCCTGACTTATCCGCTCTTGGAGGAGCAGGAATGCCAGATATGAGCCAGATGTTTGGCGGAGGACTCAAGGGTAAAATCGGTGAATTTGCAATGAAACAGTCTATGAAACGCATGGCCAACAAAATGAAAAAAGCTAAGAAGAAACGCAAATAAGAAAAGGGAAGCAGAAGTGCTTTCCTTTTTGATGTAAAAAATGTAATTTCTATTATTAGGTAATCACTTCCTAATCGAAAAATTACTAAATAGAAAGAATGATTTCAAATCCTTGCATCCATTCGGATTTTACTGCGATGTCGATTTTTAAAGCATCTGCTAATTGTTTGACCAGATAGAGGCCCATGCCTGTTGATTTTTTCCTTGTATCACCTGAATCACCTGTAAATCCTTTTTCAAAGATATGAGGGAGATCGCAAGCTTTAACTCCACAGCCATTATCCCTAATACTCAGAGTGGTGTGTCCCTTCTCTCTTGACATAGAAATCCTAAGTTCAGGCTTGTCAGAGCTATATTTAAGGGCATTGGCGAGGATTTGAGAGAAGATAAATTCAAAACTGCGTTGATCGGTGTAGCAGGTTCCTTGTATCTTTTCTAACTTAATCGAAAAATTCTTTTCTTTGAACAAGGGACCAAAGTTTTCCAAAAGATCATGGACACACTCTTCTAGGTCAAGGTCTTCAAATAGAAAATCATTTTTCTCACTTTTCACCCTGTAGTAGAATAGGATTTGCGATACATTTTCTTGTATTTGATTTCTCACATAGTCCAACTTAAAAGCTGTATCCTTCGGCAACCGGTCACTTTGGTTGTCCAAAAGGAGGGAAAGAAGCGATAGAGGGAGTTTAATCTCATGCGCCCATTTTTCAACATAGTCCTCGTACTCGGCTAGTAATGAGTTGAGTTTTCCTATTTCAGACTGCTTTTGATAAAGTGTATCTGCCATTTGTTCAATGCTTTCTTTCTCTGAGGCACTTGATAAATGCAATAATTCAAGCTCAGTATCCGTATTGGGATTGGCTATGAAGGCTTTATAGGCAGACGATTTTTTTCTTTCTTTTCTTATCAGTAGGAATGATAGGATGAAAAAAAGCAGGACGGTGGCTAAAATATAGAGTAAGATGAGAGCTTGAAACATTCTCGCATCTGAAAGCCAAAGCAGGACAGCTGTAAATAGATCAAATGCTAAGAGAACAAGTAACCAAGGCAGGTAAGTAGCTAGATATTTTAGATTATGTTTCATCTGGACTTACCTCTTCTAGCTTGTAACCAATACCTCTGACGGACTTGACTTGAAGGGCAATGCCAGCCTGTTTCATCACCTTTTTTAGCCTTGCAATATTTACTTGTAGGGCATTTTCATCGATGAACTCAGTTGTATTCCATAGTTTCATGCTTAGTTCTTCTTTTGTGACGACAGAATCAGTTGCCACTAATAAGGTTTCTAACAATTTTCCTTGATTTTGGGGGAGTAAAATCGAATGTCCGTTGATATAAAGGGTATAAGTATTTCGATCTAGTAGAAAATTATCTTTTTCAAGTAGATTTTGTCTACCTTCATAGCGTTTCAAGATATTTTCTATACGTGCCAAGAATCTTTCTTTCTTGAAAGGCTTTGTTAGATACTCATCTGCCCCTATTTTCAGGGCGTAGATCTCATCTTTTAGTTGTTCACGAGAGGTGAGAACCAATATGGGCACAGAGCGTTTGGACTTGAGATTTTTACAAATTTGAAAACCTGTTTCTCCCGGCAAATTCAAATCCAGTATGATTAAATCTGTATTGTATTGCAGCACTTGCTGGCTTGTTTCTTTGAAGTCAGTCAACTTATCAACCTGGTAACCCGCTTTCTCTAACAAGATGACAATTTCATCTCGAATCAAGGCTTCATCTTCAATAACCAGAATATGCTTCATATTAGTTCCTCCTTTTCCTCGCTTTTTAAAGTTTATTCTTCTCTTTTGGGTTCCATTAAGGATAACAAATACTTGTTGCTATTTTTCTTTACAATTCTGATATAGATGACTTCAAATCCAGCTAAGAGCAGTACTACCAGCATGGCTGTGATAAATTTCTGCCCCATGGCCATTCTTACACTAGCAGGTACTATTCCTGTGAGGAGGGAGCTCACTCCGAAGCTACTACTGATAAGTGCAAGGGCTATTGGCAGACCGAAATACCAGTTGACTTGCTTTTCTGACGATTTACAAAGAGTTTCATAGTTGGCTCCGAGATGGATTAAGGTTTGGTATCGTCTGTAGGATTGTCTCTGACCCATCAAAAATTGAACGCCGATGATTGTATTTGCGACAACAAGGAAGATGATAGCCAGATAGATGGTGATATAGCTGGCAGAGATGATGTAAAACAATTGTCGCCCCATATTTTGTATATAGCTTTCATAGCCAAGAGAGGTTTGATTTAGCTTTTCATTGGTATCTGAGATAGCTTTCATCAGGCCTTTTTCCTTGACTAGCTCAGGAGCCAAGATACCGCTGACATAGTTCGAATACTGACCATCTGTATAGCTCATAAAGACCTCATCTGGGACTATGAGAGCGACAGAGAGGATTATCTCACGATCCGTTACAATCGGTAAAGACTGTACTTCGCCAATCAATTTTACATCATTTCCCATGACTTTGATTTGAGGGTTTGTTTTTAGGACAGAGTTGACAAGACTCTCATCTGGGAGAAAATCTTTCCCCATATACAAGTAGGCTTCCTTACTAGTTAATTCTAGAGGAGGGAGATTGGCAGCCTTTCTAAGCTCATTGTATTCAGAGAGTGGCAAAAGGTGGGAACTTATATATTTTTGGAAATTATGGACTAAGATTTCCTTGTTTTTACTGTCTTTTTGCTCTTTCAACACCTTGATGAACTGTTCAAAGGACACGGACTCATGTTCTTTTGGTTTGCCGACTTTGATTTGCAGAATCTTTGAAAACTGTGATGCTAGTCCAGAAGCTTCAAGCTCTTTTTTTACTGTATTTACATCAAGATTTTCATCTGTTTCTTGCTTGCTATCTCTAAATGTATAATCCAATACATGGGGTTGATTGCCTGAATTGCCGCTTGCAATGGCAACACCTGCTCCAAAGAGGCACAAGGCAGAGAAGATTAAGAGGGAGCAGATAGCCAGTATAGTTGAGCGCTGGATAACTAATTCCTGAATCTGTCTAAAATTATAGGTATGAAGTTTTCGATGGCTTCCAAGATTGACCAAAATGTCTATAAATAAACGCATACCAAAGAAGAGTAGGATCGTTCCTAGAGTTCCCAAGAGAACAGTGATGCCCATGGTTATGATACTTTCCCAAGCTCGTCCACTCATACCCAAGTAATAGGCTGTTCCTAGAAGCAAAATTCCGAAGACGGAAGCAAGAAGGTACACTCCCTTGGGGAGTACTTTCTTCATACCGGAAGGAGAATAGGATAGTAGATTTCCGATTTCTTTATTGGCCGTCTTTGCACTTAAAAGAACAAAGACAGTTAATTTTACGGCTAGGAAGCCGATAACTGTATAGAGTAGAGCTGTGGTAGATAGAGAAAATTGATGCTCAATAATCCCCAACCCCACAATTTTAGCGGTTATTAGACTAATCAGTTCTGAAATTAAGATGGAAATAGGAAGTCCTATTCCAAGGGCAAGGACACTGTTTCTCAAATCCTCGAGTAGGAGTAGCAAGAACAGTTTGCTTCTTCGCATGCCTAGTGTGAGATAGACGCCAAATTCATGTTTTCTCCTTTCCATCTGCATACTGCTTGCGAAGTAGACTAGAAAAAAGAGAATAAAGAGAGTTGCCACATAAAGAATGGGAATCATGCTAAAGATTTTATTTACAGCGTCACTTTCTATTTGTTTTAGAAAGATCATCACATCTTGATGGGACAAAGAAAGGATGATGTAAAAGGAGATAATAGAAAGAATCATAGAACTGAAGTACAAGCCATTATTCTTTCGATCTCTCTTGCTATTTCTTGAGACTAATTTAGAAAACATTGCCATCACCTCCAGCCAGTGCAGCCATGACCTTTAGTATTCTATGGTAGAAATCTTCTTGACTTTCTCTTGGATAATCGCGTCGGATTTCATGGAATAGTTTTCCGTCCTGGATAAACAAGATGCGATTGCAAAAGCTGGCTGCAATTGAATCGTGGGTCACCATGAGAATGGTGGTTTCTTCCACTTGATTCATTTCGGATAATTTTTGCATCAAAATGGTTGCATTTTTAGAGTCTAAAGCTCCTGTGGGCTCATCCGCAAATACAATCTTAGGGTCTAAAATCAAGGCACGCGCAGCAGCAACCCTTTGCCGTTGACCACCCGATAATTGAGATGGGAACTTATCCAGAAGTTCAGAAATATCCAGATATTGGGAAAGCAATTCTAACCGAACCTTGCTTTCGTTGTCATCGACCTTATGCAAAGACAAGGGGAGTAAGATATTTTCTTTGGCCGTCAGATTGTCCAAAAGCTCAAAATTTTGAAAGAGGTAACCAATTTCCTTGCCACGATAATCAGCTAACTGACTACCTTTTAACTGACCTAAATCCTTTTCTTGCATTTGAATGGAACCGTCAGTTGGCTTGATGATAGTGGCGAGACAGTTAAGAAGGGTTGTTTTCCCAGAACCGCTACTCCCCATAATCCCTAGGAACTCGCCTTTTACAACTTGAAAAGATATGCCGTCCAAGGCTTTTGTGATATTGGGCTCTTTCCCATAATGCTTTTTTAATGATTCTACTCGTAAAATGGTTTCCATGTGAAACACCTCCATCTTTTGTTACTTTCATTATAGTATGAATCAGAGTAGAATAACACTTACGGATGATGTAAGAAATCTTTGTCGTTGACTTTGATAGTCAGGTTATTGTATTTATACTTACTATATTATAGCATGGTTTTAGGGATTTAAAAAGAGGAGTAGAGAGTCGAGAAATTTTTCTAATATTGAAATAATAAAAAATAATACCACTGAAGTTCATGCTCCAGCAGTATTATTTTTTATTTTATAGAAAACTCTATTCCCACTCAACTGTTGCAGGTGGTTTACTTGTAATGTCGTAGACGATACGGTTGACGTGGTCGACTTCGTTAACGATACGAACAGAGATTTTTTGAAGAACTTCCCAAGGAATTTTCGCAAAGTCAGCTGTCATACCATCGATAGAAGTGATAGCGCGAATAGCAATGGTGTAGTCATAAGTACGACCGTCACCCATAACACCGACTGAACGAACACCTGTGTTGACAGTGAAGTATTGCCAGATATCACGGTCAAGTCCTGCTTTAGCGATTTCTTCACGAAGGATTGCGTCTGACTCACGGACTGTTTCCAGTTTTTCTTCAGTGATTTCACCCATGATGCGGATAGCAAGTCCTGGTCCAGGGAATGGTTGGCGCCATACGATGTGGTCTGGCATACCAAGTTCCGTACCGAGGGCACGAACCTCGTCTTTGTAGAGGGTATTGAGCGGTTCAATGAGTTCAAACTGCATATCTTCTGGAAGACCACCCACGTTGTGGTGTGACTTGATAGTTTGAGCTGTATCAGTTCCAGACTCAATTACGTCAGTATAAAGAGTCCCTTGAGCAAGGAATTTCACATCTTTGAGCTTGCTTGCTTCATCATCAAAAACATAAACAAACTCGTTACCGATGATTTTGCGTTTTTGTTCAGGATCAGATACACCAGCTAATTTATCAAGGAAACGTTTAGCAGCGTCTGCTTTGACAATGTTCAAACCAAACTTCCCACCAAGCATGTCCATAACTTGGTCTGCTTCCCCTTTACGAAGAAGACCGTGGTCAACAAAGATACAGATCAATTGATCGCCGATCGCTTTCTGGAGAAGAACTCCAACGACAGAAGAGTCAACACCACCTGATAGGCCGAGAAGAACACGCTTGTCGCCTACAGTTTCACGGATTTTCTTGATCTGCATATCGATGAAGTTATCCATTGACCAGTCACCCTTGGCACCACAGATATTCAATGCAAAGTTACGAAGGATATCATAGCCATGAACTGAATGACGAACTTCAGGGTGGAATTGGATACCATAGATATGTTTGTCTGGATTTTCAATGGCTGCATAAGGACAGTCGGCAGAAGTACCTGTACGAACAAAGTTCGCAGGAATCTCTGTAACAGCATCGCCATGACTCATCAAAACAATCTGTTCTTCAGGTGTCCCTTCAAAGAGGGCAGAAGTTGTGTGAGTAAGTGGCGATTGACCGTACTCGCGGTTTCCAGCATCACCCGCAGGGACAACCTTACCTCCAAGTTTATGAGTTAAAAGTTGCATACCGTAGCAGATTCCCAAAATTGGAATGCCAAGTTCAAAAATTTCTGGGTCAATATCAAATGAACCATCTTCATATACAGAGTTTGGTCCACCAGAGAGGATGATTCCTACAGGGTTAATTTCACGAACTTCTGCAGCTGAGATTTTGTGGCTTTTTAGCTCTGAAAAAACACCAATCTCTCGGATACGGCGTGAAATCAGCTGGTTGTATTGGCTACCATAGTCCAGTACGATGATTTTTTCGACATCTTGCAAATCAGTTGAAATGTTGCTCATCTTTTTCCTTTCTCAAAAGAAATATCTTTTTCAATATTCTATCACAAATAGGGGCGAATTACCAACTAAACAAGGCAAAGTTTGACTTTTTCTTAGCAAATACGGTACAATGGAAAAAATAAAAAAAAGAAGTGAGAATCATGTTACCAGCTTATATGAAAATCCATGACCAGATCAAAAAGGATATAGATGAGAGTCGTTGGAAAATCGGGGAGAGACTCCCAAGTGAGCGAGATTTAGCTGAACAGTTTCAAGTTAGCCGGATGACATTACGTCAAGCTATCTCTCTCTTGGTTGAGGAAGGGGTTTTGGAGCGTCGTGTAGGGAGTGGGACTTTTGTCTCTAGTACTCGTGTCCAAGAAAAAATGCGGGGAACGACTAGTTTTACGGAGATTGTCAAATCTCAGGGGAAAGTACCTTCTAGCCAACTCATTTCTTACAGAAGAACCATTCCAAATGAGCAAGAGGTCGCAAAGCTGGGGATTACTCCGACAGAGAATATTATCCGCATGGAGCGGGTGCGTTATGCTGACCAAGTACCACTAGTCTATGAAGTAGCATCTATTCCTGAGAAATTTATTAAGGACTTCAAAAAAGAAGAAGTAACTAGTCACTTCT
>CALHBZ010000311.1 GCA_937930605.1 Streptococcus oralis | reverse complement strand
TCTTCCAGTTGTCTGCCCAGTCTTCCTCAGCCAAGGCAGTCGTCCCCATCTTGACTTCTCCCAAGTCCATAAAATCTGTCAAGTCTGCCAAGCGAGCCTGCAAGTCCTCCTCAACAACTGCCACATCAACCGTATCAGGGTAATAGGCTGTCACTATGATTTCTTCCTGCTGCTCAACCTCTGGGAAAATCTCACCAAAACGGTCGACATTTCCCACATAGTCCATGCTGTCTTCGATCGCAACACCCTGCGCCCCCAGCTCAATCAAGAGATTGGAAACCAATTCCTCTCCCTCACGCTTGACTGTAACTTTTAACTCTTGCCATGTTTCCATAATTAAGATACCAAGCCCGTAAAACACAAAGCCAAAATAGGAAACTCTCTGAAGACGCTTGTGTCTAAGAGAAGTTTATCTTTTTGGCACAGTGTTTAGGGCGGGTTCAGTTTAGAAATGTAACCGAACCATCCTTTCTATTTGTCAATCAATTTTTTCATGTAAACCATATCCATACCTTCTTTTTCAGGCTCGATATGAGTTTGACGGTAGCCATTTTTCTCATAAAAGGCAACCATCCCCGCATCCTGTAATACCGTACACAAATCCCACTGTTTAATCGTCGGAAATTCCTTTTCCAGCAATCTCAGTCCCTCAGAACCATAACCTTTTCCTTGATACTGGGGCAAAATCGCTGCCGTTCCCAACCAAGCCTCCGTCAACTCTTCATTGGTCTGAACTCGTAAAAAACCAATCTTTTTTTCATCTTCTTTCACAAAGTAGTAATAGCTATTAGGACGTTCTACCAGTTTCCACTTGATTCGTTCACGATCCTCGAGATAAGGATCATACTCATCTTGGTATTTTTCATAGACAGCCTTAAAGCTAGCTCTTTGAATTGCAATTACGGTTTCTAAATCCTCTGCTCCTGCTCGGATAATCTGAATCATACTAATACCTCCAAATTCACTCTCTCAACTCGCTTCCTATGCTCTTCCACACGCTGTTTTACTGACCCTCAAATTCTTCAATCACATCTGTGTAGTGTTCTTTCATTGCGCTATGAATCTGCTGTTTAAAAATACCAAACGTAAGATAATAAACAAATAGAACAATTCCTGCAAGCAGTATCAAAAATAAAAAATATACTGAAAATGAAAGTGGTTGAGTATTCTCACCTTGTAAAGACAGAACATACAGTAACCCCCAGATAACAGCCATAGAAATTCCTGCTACTTTAATGCCACTTTCCCTTTGTTTTTTTAACTTTAAATATTCTATATAAATGAATGTAGCTTCTTCCCTAGAATATTGTCCAGTTTTTAGTTTGCGTTTAACTTCCTTATTTAACGTCGTTGTTGCAATTGCAAAAATCATTTTATTTCCTCCAAATATTCCCTCACTCTATCCTGCAACTGGGGTACAACCTTATCTGAGCCAAGAAATTCGTCAATATTCATCAATTTGTAGCCCTGTCCTTCATCGCCAAAGACGATATCGTCAAATTGTTCTTGACTTAACTGACCAGACATAAAGACCGACTGCTTCCCCTCATAAAGCATACTTGGGTAAACCTTACTCCAAAGCAGACAATCTTCAGTCAGATGAATGCCTAGTTCTTCATAAACTTCACGCGCCGCGCACTCGAAAGGACTTTCGTCCCCTTCACGGCCACCACCTGGCAATTCCCAAGTATTAGGGTATGGAATGTTTGATTTGTCATCACGCAAGATGGTTAAAATCCTATCATCACAAAAGAGGGCAATTTTGCAACCTGTAAAATCAGTAATTTCGATTTCCATGTTAGACTCCTTCGGCTAATGCCTTTTCCAGCTCTGCTAACCAGTTTTCATAGTAACATTGCTCATCCCGTAGCATCCGGCTGCTATTCATTTTCTGTCTAGCAATCTTCATAGCCTTGCGAGCTTGAGCTACATCATTCTTGACTTTAAATTGATACCAGGCTTGAATCATTTGCACATCTGCCATTTTTAGAGATAAAAAGGATTTGACGCTTCGATTACTTGCATATTGCTCCGCTTTTTCATTATCACCTTCTAGCAAGGCGATTTGAAGAAGGCATAGTTGGCATAAAGTTTTAGACACCGAGTGTTCTGTTCTCTCTAGTAAAGATTGAAATAGCTTTTTAGCTGCCTCTAAATGATCATCCAATATAAAAACCACTCCCCGAAGAGTTTCAATACTTTCTGCAAAACTCCCTCTCGCATCCTTATCAACAGGCATGGTAAAGTCTTTCAAGTCATATTCTTGAGGAGCTAACAAGGTCTGGGCAGAATGCCTCAACACCATGTAGGCGTATTTCGTATTTTCAGGGTGTTGTAGCAATTCCCAGATTTTTGCTCCATCGGTGATACCGACTGGTAAAGCGTTGTTTAGAAAGAAAGATAAATTCAGAAAAATCCAAGTACCAGCAAAATACCAGCTTCTTGTCAAAAATCCAAACAATATCGCCAATAATATCAAGCTGAGATGGACCATCAAGCCTCCTGAAAGCATCAGGATGATTCTTTGATCACTTTCATCTTCTTTCAATCCAATGTACTGAGCACCAACATTTTTCAGAACGGCTGTTCGACTAAGATAAAATCTGCCTGACTTTTTGGTCAAAAGAAAACGTCCTAATCCAAAAGCCACCAGCCGATAGCCTGTCAAGTAGCCACAAAAAGCATGACCCAGCTCATGAAGAATAAAGATTAAATATATGCTTAAAAGAGCGAAGGTATAACCAAAAGTAAATACTAAAACTGCGGAATACCCCAACTCTGCAAATGCGATAGTTCCACAAGCAAAAGCTAGCATAATAAAGACAAAAGCTAGCACATAAACCAAATAAGTCCCAATTTTTTTCATAAAATCTCTAACCAACTCCTAGTATCTCGGATAAGGATAAAATTCTCCTTCTTCCAAGCCAACTTTTCCTTCTTCAAAGACTTCTTGGTTCCATTCCATGACAAATTCTTCTGCTTCTGGGTCTTCCAAAAAGTCCATGAGGGCATCCAGCCCAACCTCTGCAGTATCTTTGAGGAAAAGGGTAAAATAGGCTAAAAATTCACGAGAAAATCCTTTTTTAGGAAGATAAGGGATGACAGTCAGATAATCTTCTTCATTAACCGTTGATTTGGCAGGATTGTAAAAAAGCACTGCTTCTTCAAAGAGAATATCTTCTGAGGAAACCTCTCCCTCTTCATCCACCATCTCCACACCTGCAGCATTTTGCGCCTCTAGCAAAAAACTCACTTCAACCGCGTGATTACGCTTGTCCCAACTAATCTCAAAGTCAAAGGGAAAGTTCTTCTCCAACTCTTCCTCTAAAACATCTAAAAATCCGTATGTTGCCATTTTGTCCTCTTTCTATGCGATTCTTTAATCGCCCCGAATACTCGGAATTATGCTAAAATAGATACTACCATCTTACCACATATACATCAGAAAATCCATGTTAGAAAGGACTGCTATGCCAGACAATCTCGCGCTTCGCATGCGCCCAAAAACCATCGATCAGGTCATCGGTCAGAAGCATCTGGTCGGACCAGGAAAAATCATCCGCCGCATGGTGGAAGCCAACCGCCTGTCCTCCATGATTCTCTACGGACCTCCAGGTATCGGAAAAACCAGTATCGCCTCTGCCATAGCTGGAACAACCAAGTATGCCTTTCGGACCTTCAATGCCACTGTTGATAGTAAAAAACGCCTCCAAGAAATCGCTGAAGAAGCTAAATTTTCTGGTGGCTTGGTGCTGTTACTAGACGAGATTCATCGTCTCGATAAGACCAAGCAAGACTTCCTCTTGCCACTCTTGGAAAGTGGACTGGTCATCATGATTGGGGCTACGACTGAAAATCCTTTCTTTTCTGTCACTCCTGCTATTCGTAGCCGTGTCCAGATTTTTGAACTCGAACCCTTGTCCAACCAAGATGTCAAAGAAGCGATTCAAATCGCCATCACTAATCCTGAACGAGGATTTGACTTCCCAGTTGAGCTAGATGAGGATGCGCTGGACTTCATCGCAACCTCTACAAACGGAGACCTGCGTTCTGCCTTCAACTCACTGGACTTGGCTGTTCTTTCTACCCCTGAGAATGATGAGGGCATTCGCCATATCACTCTAGACATCATGGAAAATAGTCTTCAGAGAAGCTACATTACTATGGATAAGGATGGAGACGGACACTACGATGTACTCTCAGCCCTGCAAAAGTCCATCCGTGGCTCGGATGTTGATGCCAGTCTCCACTATGCTGCTCGCTTGATTGAGGCTGGTGATTTGCCAAGTCTCGCTCGTCGCTTGACTGTTATCGCCTATGAAGATATCGGCTTAGCCAATCCTGAAGCTCAGATTCACACCGTGACTGCTCTGGATGCTGCCCAGAAGATTGGTTTCCCAGAAGCCCGTATTCTCATTGCCAATGTCGTGATTGATTTGGCCCTTTCTCCGAAATCCAACTCAGCTTATGTGGCTATGGATAAGGCACTTGCTGACCTCAAAACATCAGGGCACTTGCCTATTCCGCGACACCTGCGTGATGGGCACTACAGTGGAAGCAAGGAACTGGGGAATGCCCAAGACTATCTCTATCCACACAACTACCCTGGAAATTGGGTCAAGCAAGACTATCTACCAGAAAAAATTCGTAATCATCACTATTTCCAAGCAGAAGATACTGGTAAATATGAACGGGCTTTGGCTCAAAGAAAGGAAGCTATCGACCGTTTGCGAAAAATCTGAAATCCTTTTCAAAAAATTGCACTTTCCTCTTGATTTTTTTTGAAAAAGTGGTATTATATAAACATAGAAACGCTGTGGTGTACGACTTCACACTTAAGTGTTGACCGACTATTTTTTGTATTATTAGGGAAACAAAAGTCTTCTAACAGCATGTAGGCCGTCTCACACGGAAACAGCTTCAGTTAGAGCGAGTTGCCCACCTGCTTAATTGCGCGGGTTCAATACAAACCGTGAAGTTTCGGCACCAATACAGCTTTTTTCTTTGCCTCCTTAGCTCAGCTGGCAGAGCAGCGGACTCTTAATCCGTGGGTCACAGGTTCGATCCCTGTAGGGGGCATCTAAATACAACAGGAAAAAGCCTTGTAAATCAAGGCTTTTTTTGCTTGTCTATAACTGATTTACCCCATCATTTGTCCCACATTTTAAATCTATCTTTTCTTTTTGAATCAAATTACATCTTTACAAATAGTGTAAAGCCAGTTACTTTTGCTTTGATTCCATACAATATTTTCATGTAGAGAAGACAAATTTTATCTTCTCTTTTTATTTTCAAAATAATAAAAACTGATTTTCTTTTCATAAATCAGACTGAAACTTCCAAATTTTCCATTTTGTTTATTGACATTTCCTCTAAAAAGGTGTATAATATTTTTATTATCAAACTATACTATACTATACTATATAGGGGGTATTGAAATGAAATTTTCTAATCGTTTACTGCTATTCCTTGCAGGAGTTGTTTTTGTCCTTTTAGGACTTTTCCTATTTACAAACCCAGTAGCTAATCTTGTTGCTTACAGCTGGTGGATTGCATTTGGTTTACTGGTTTCTTCTATAGCAGCTATTTTAGGCTATTTCTCTGTACCAAAAGAGCTTCGCTCACCAGCTCATCTTTTCCAAGGGATTGTTAATCTTCTCTTAGCTCTTTACCTCGTTGCCTATGGCTTTGTGACGCTGCCAGTTGTCATTCCAACTATTTTAGGAATTTGGTTAATTGTAGAAGCCATTATAGCTTTCTTTAAAGGCAATCGTCTGGGATTGATTTTCCCTATTATTGGCAACCATATCATGTGGATAGCGTTGCTTGCATTTTTACTAGGTCTAGTGATTTTGTTCAATCCAGTAGCTACAAGTGTCTTTGTCGTTTATGTCGTTGCCTTTGCATTTTTAATTGTTGGTTTCACCTATATCCTTGATGCCTTTCGTAAATAATCTAGCTGCCATTTTGGGCATATTAAAATAGCTGGGAAGTTACATTCTCAGCTTTTTCTGTTGCCTCCTTAGCTCAGTTGGTAGAGCAGTAGACTCTTAAGCTATGGGGCGCAGGTTCGAGCCCTGCAGGGGGCACATCTAAATCAACAGAAATAAGCCTTGAAACCAAGGCTTTTTTTAACGTCTAATAGCTTTTTGTAGAAAAGTATTTAAAAATAAAAGAGAAGAGAATCTCTCACTCTCTTCTCAGTATATCTTATTAAATTTAGTTTTTCTTAATCTAGCTGATTTTCCTTTGCAACGACAAATTCCTTAACCAATCGATAGATAACAGCAAATATCGGTGTAAAGAATATCATCCCAAGTAAGCCAAAGAGATTGCCTCCAATACTAGCAGCCGCAAGCGTGAAAATAGCTGGCAAACCAATAGACTGACCTACAACTCTAGGATAAATAAGGTTTCCTTCAATCAGCTGTATAACTTGATATAGAAGAAGAGAAAGTAAGGCTTGAGTAGGACTCACTGTGAAGATAAAAATCGCTCCCACAACACAAGCAATCATAGGCCCTACATAAGGAATGAACGATAGCACTCCTGCAAAGATACCTGTCATTACTCCATAGGGTATCCCAAACACGCTGTAACCAACCGCTATCATAACTCCTATGATAACTGCTTCAATCAGCTGACTCATCAAAAATTGGTCATAAGTCTCTAGTGCTACTTGTCCAATGTAAGTCAACTTTATCACCACCTTCTCTGGAAGAAAAACTTTTAGAAGTCGACTCGTCATCGCTGCCAAATGTTCCTTACTGGATAAAAATAAAAAGGTGAAGACTATAATCAAAAAGGCATTCATCAAACTTGAAAAAATATTGCCGATATTACTAGTCAGACCTGATAAAAAACCTATCAAAGCTTGGCTAATAGAACTAGATTGTCCCTGTATGCCTGATACGATAGTTGACAACATGTCTTTGGTTACAAATTCCGAGCTGTCTAGTAGTTTTCCAAGTTGAATCAGGACTGTTGAAAGGACTGTTCCCAGCTGACTAATAGTCTGGGCTAGGGTTGGCAGCACCAAAACCAAAAGAGCAATCACGATTAAGATAAGAGCTAGGAAAACAAGTACCATGGCAATCGGACGACGCAACTCTGCCTTTACCTTCAATTTAACTAAGTACTGTTCAATTTTTTTCATAGGAACATTAAGCACAAAAGCAATAACAGCACCATAAATCAAGGTTGATATTACATCAAAGAGAGAGATTGCTCCTGATATAAAGCTCGATGCATTCAGAATTACAAGAGCAACCAGCCCTATAAAAAGTATTAACGGGGTGTATTTTTTTACTAAGTTCATAAATTCTCCTTAATAAACATGTTTAGATACGACTATACTATTTGGTTTTTCAAACTCTCGATTAAGGTAGGCTTGGTAAGTTCCTGGAGCGATAAATCCTTTGGGTGAGAGGATATCGGTGCCAGCCTGACCGACTATGGTATCAGCCAAGAGCACACAGTTTGTAGATAAGACAAAGTAGGATTTAAACTTAGATTTGATAAATTTATAAAGTTCCCCATCTGTCTCATGTCTGATTTTATAAGCGTAGGTGTAGTCTTCCTTACCATCACCTGTCATGATTTTATCTGCACTTGGCTCCCATGGAATCGTCAGTTGTTTCAATTCAGCCAACTTTTTCTGAACTGCTTTTTCCATTTCAGGCGTCAAATCTATCCCATAACCAAAAAGCGTTTTTTGACTCTCACGTTTACATAGGTCAATGTACTTGTCACGATCACAGAAATATAAGACACCATCTCCTACCATACCAAATAAGGTCTCAGATGACGGATCATAGTTGCCATAAGAAATAACACGGCCCTGATAGCAGATATCCACATGACCAATAGCTGAAAACAGGGAGGTCTCAGCTGTATGAACAAAAATTTCTAGCTCTGCTGTCTTACCAGACTTCACTATTCCAAGATGGATATCTTCTTCCTCATCAGCATTTTCCAGCATAAATTTGTTAATTTTTGCTAAAGTTCTTGCAGGGATGAGAGCGGCTAGGACAATAGGTAAGCTCATTCTTACACGACGTTTGAGATGGTTTTTCCCAATTTCCTCCTCAAACAAGAAACCATCACGGATATTGGACACACCATAAAGGAAAAAATAAGCCCCTAATACAAAGAGTTGAAAGACAGAATTTCCTGTAGAGGACAAAAGACTAGTCCCACCAAGAAAAACTAGTACGAGTCCATCTAGTAAGAGACGAAAACGAGGTCGAATTTTGTTTTTGCGGTAGAGAACATAGGTGACAAGGTTAATACTAGCATGAAAAATCTGATAAACTCCAATCACAAGAGCCAGAACATAAATCGGTATATCAGTCGCAAGATTAGAACCTAGCAAATATCCCAGCACTAACAATTTAACCAGTGCAACTCCCAAGGTATCCGTTGACTGGCTTTTTTTGAAAACTCTTAATAGCAAATCTACGACCGTTGCTATCCAAGCTAAAAACAGAACCAGGCGAATAACTGTTACTGGCAACCAAGTCCCCGTGACCATCAAGATGAGACCTAGCAGAACAAACAAGAACCCCTGAGCAAGTAATTTCTTACCTGTCAGACCTAAAGATAGAATTTTCGCCATATAAAAACCTTTCAACAATAAAAATTAAACACTCCGATTAAACTGACTAGTAAATAGCCAACACTACAAACAGCCTGTGCCAGCAACATATGGTGACTAGAAATGACTGTAGTAATGTCACCATCTTGTCTTATGCACTTCTAAAATTTGTTTTATTGATTCGAAAACAAAGCTAATAAAAATTAACTAAACTTGAGAGATAAGTACAATTGAGACGAAAAAATGTATAACCAATTCAACTTGTTAAGGTAAGAAAGCATTATTTCCATTCTATTAATGATTTATCTTTTACCTATTATGACACAATATTCCCTATAGTTCAACTTTTTACTTGTTTTTATATTACACGGACTAAAAAGTTTTCAACAGTTGATTGCATGTGTTTTAATAAGTTTTAACCTTTCTTGGTTAGATAAAAAAAGAACCATACAGTTTAGAATCTGTATGGTTTTTGCCCCACTTTTGTCCCATTTTTAAATCATGACATTGAAAATACCTAAAATCACTTATATTTCAATATTTTTAATTGCTCTCAATATGAAAGTCCTTTCCAAATCCCTGTAGGGGGCATCTACATACAACAGGAAAAGCCTTGGAATCAAGGCTTTTTTGTGTAGTCTTAGCACTAAAAAACGATAGAAAAAACACCCCTTCTGAACTGCACCCCAAAAGTTAGACAGAAAAAACCTAACTTTTGTGGCGCAGTTCATTCGCGCCACATGAAGTTATTTAAGCATATCCTTTTCTCTCATTACCATTTTCTGTTATAATAAATTGTACTTCTAAAATAGAAAGGTCTTAAGATGACAACTCTTATTAAACATAAACGTGTAGAATTTTCAGAACTTTTTT
>CALHBZ010000310.1 GCA_937930605.1 Streptococcus oralis | reverse complement strand
GGCGCAAACAACTGGACAATTTCCTTGATCAAGCTTTGATACCAGCTTGTTTTGATCGTGTGGGGATAGATTTCACGAGAAACTTTAAAAATCTTTTCGAAGTCCCTCTCAATATCTATGATAGATTGCGTTCTATAAAGTAAGACGGCATTTTCATAGTGGTGGAGCAAGCTACGATAGTCAAAATTGATGGTCCCCACTGTTGCAGCTTCTCCATCGACCAGCATTTGCTTGCTATGAAGAAATCCGGGACTATACTCGTAAATGCGAACTCCAGCAGACAACAAGTCTGGATAGGCTCCGCGAGTAACCAATTGGATGACCTTCTTATCTGGGATATATGGCGTCACAATTCGCACATCTACCCCTCTCAGAGCTGCATTTTTGATACTTTCGGTTAGATCATAGTCGGCAATCAGGTAAGGAGTCGTGATATAGACATAATCTGTAGCTTGATTGATAAGGTTTTGATAGACCGTTTTTCCAACTTGAGCTCGGTAGATAGGTTTTGGCCCACTACTATAGGGGATACAGAGCCCCATCCCATCTTTGGGTTGATTTTCGAGATGGTATTGATCAAAATCACTAATCTCTCCACGGTTGATATACCAAGTGGATAAAAAGAGTCTGGTAAAAGCCTTTACAGCCGACCCATCCAGGCGAATACCGCTATCCTTCCAGTAACCAAAGCGTTCGATATGATTGATATACTCGTCTGCTAGATTGACACCACCTGTATAGGCGATCTGCCCATCGATAATCATGATTTTACGGTGATCACGGTTGTTATAGGCGACGGTCAAGCGTGGAATCACCTTGTTAAATTTATGGGCTTCAATCCCTCGTCCACGAAGCTGGATGGTATAATCTCCAGGCAGGGTAGCCATACAACCAATGTCATCATAGAGGAGTTTGACTTCTATTCCTTGAGCAGCCTTTTCTTCCAAAATCTCTAAAATGCTGTTCCACATCAAGCCTTCTTCGATGATGTAGTATTCGAGAAAGATAAATTTCTCAGCTTTCTTGAGGTCCTCTAGCATCCGACACCACATACTTTCACCAGAGGCAAAAAATTGTGTATCCGTTCGATCATAGACATCTGCGTTCGTATCCATACTGAGGAGGGATTTGATGACGCCATAAGCAGACTTGTCTTGTTCTTTTAACTCCAAACGGAGGGCTCTGCTATTGTCCTCTCGGTCAACCATTGATTGGAGTTGTTTCAACTGCTTGACCTCTTTTTTAGATAGGCGGCGTTCTCCAAACATGATATAGACTAGGGGACCAAATACTGGAACAAAGGCTACTAACAGCCATGTTACCTTGCTTTCCGGATTCATAGAACGATTAACAATCGATACAATGGTCGCCATACTCATCAAAATAACTAGGATAATCCAAACAATCGGAGCCATTCGACCTAGATAGAGAAACAAACCAAAGACGATAAACAACTCTGCCAACATAATGGTAATACTAAAACCATACTTAGACATGAGTAGCTGCATTTTTCTAGCTGTCATAATCCCCTTCCTTTTCTAACGTTCTCCCTCACCGCTTGATAAACGAATCTTTCTACTAGTATACCTCAGTTCAGGGGTAGATGGCAACCGTTTACTCTTGCTCAAGTTCTAACTCTTCCGTTTTCAGATGCCTATTATAGTTTGAGAGACAACATATTGACCGTCATACCGGCAGCAGTTCCCATAAGATAAATGACATCTCCCTCCTTAACCAGCCCATGATCTAACGAATAAGCCAAGCCAAACGGCACAGAGACTGATACCATATTTCCATAGTCAGTGACGAGATTGAGGTATTGTTCCTCGGCCACACCTAGTTTTTCCATGACCAAAGGAAGAGCGCGACTAGCCTGATGAGGAATGATATAGTCCACCTCTCCCAAGGCCAGCTGTGTTTTTTCTTGAAACTCTTCAAATATGACTGGGATTTTACGAGCTGACAAGAGGAGGATTTTCTTTCCCTTCATATCGAACATATAATTGGTCTTAGTCGTTTCAGAGTACTCTTTTGGTTGAAAAGAAGTCAGACCTCCACGAATTTCCGTATCGTGAGCCCCTTCTGACCAAGTACGTTGGAGACTAGCAATGACCCCTTTTTCCTCATGGCTTTTTTGGAAAA
This sequence comes from Streptococcus oralis, assembly GCA_937930605.1. Taxonomy (GTDB): domain Bacteria; phylum Bacillota; class Bacilli; order Lactobacillales; family Streptococcaceae; genus Streptococcus; species Streptococcus oralis_CO. The sequence goes on along the minus strand of CALHBZ010000310.1, from coordinate 539 downwards.
TAAAGGCTGCTGCCCCATCACTAAAGAGTTCAAAACTTTCTTTTTGATTCGGATTGAGCCCTAAACTTCCAACCTCACTAGACACAATCAAGACACGATTGTATTCGCCTGCCTCAATCAAGTGGGACATGGTCGATAGAGCAGAAATAAAGCTGGTACAGGTCGTATTGATATCCATAGCCGGGATTGAGAGTCCTTTTGCCACGCGCTCATGAATCAAGGCAGCCGTACAAGGAATAGGCTGAACACCAACTGCACTAGCTGATACAAGGCAATCGATATCTTTAATATCTAAGTTTGCATGTTCGAGTGCTCTCTGAACGGCTACCTCTGCTAAATCTAACTGCATTTCTTCATTTTCAACTACACGATAACGCGTTTGATCTTTGAATTGGACGGTATTTTTTGGAAGGCAAACACCATATCCTGCGATTTCTACATGTCTTTTTACTTCTGTCATTGTCTTTTATCCTTTCATAAACGTTGGATTCGTTTGAGTTTACGGCTAGTATCCCAGTGATAATCTGAAAATTGGATTT
>CALHBZ010000309.1 GCA_937930605.1 Streptococcus oralis | reverse complement strand
CTTCTGGATGCTTGTCCACCACTTCTGCAACGGGAATTGACACATCGATGATATTGTCCATGACGACCTCCACTGTATGTTCTAAAATGATTTTGCTGCTTATATTATACCATATGGGAAGAGATTAAAAAACTAGCAGAAGAGTTCCTGCTAGTTTCTTTCATTTTTCTTTAAAATAACTCTTTTGAGGAAAAAATGTCATTCTTTATCCTCCGGTTTTGCTAACCAGTGAGCCGTATCCATTAACTTATCTACAAGAAATAACTTCCCTAGACCAACAACAAGATTGTCATCTTTTTTCATCACTTTTAAACCTTGCATCGTAAAAAAGTAATTCCCATAAGTTTTAGCTATCATTTTTATGAGACCCATCTTACTCACCTTCGATGATTTCTACTTCTTTTCGGATAATATCAACATCTTTTTGATATTGCACTTCATTGTAGTTGACTAGCTTGGACAATTCCTGTTGCAATCTTTCCCCCATCGGCTTCATGGTCGCAAAGGTTAAGCCACCTGAAATTACTCCGCCTAGGATAGGAATCACTTTTCCCATTCCTTTGGCTAAACCTCCTTTTGTCAGATTAACACCAAAAATTTTCAAAATTTTCTCTAAAATAGGATACCAGAGCGTCTTTGTCAAAGCTTTCTTATTCACTACTTTTATGACTTGTTTGGCTACTGTCACTCCGCCTGATCGAAGCAGGGCACCTGCACCATTCACACCCAGCATCACACCGAGATACAGTAAAAGCGTGTTTTTAGCATCTTCACTCAGCTCATTGCGCGATGCCCATAGATCATCAAATCCGTAAATATATCCTAGTTCCTGAGCTAGTTTTAATGAGAAAGCGTAAAACTGGGCTACATCTGTTGGAATGGTAATTGCCATGGCTAGGCCTCCAGGTAGACCTGCCAATACCGAAGTGCCGCTAGCCAGCAAGACATTGTCCTTAATACAGGCCTTTGCCACTCGGTCCAAACTTTCCTGAGGTAACAAAGAAGTCGGCCCTTGTTCTAATAAGGTTGCAATATCCTTGCGGTCTAATTCCTTGGAAAACTTTTCCACCAAAAATTTCTCTCGATCAACTTTGACTACGGGAAGTTTTACCACCTGTTGCAATACTTGCATAGCTATATCTTGTTTAGCCATATGTCTCTCCGTTTTTCATTTATATCAAGCTTTATCATATCATACTATTTGAAATTTACAAATTTTTTAAACTGAGTTTTAGAAGGGCAACATATCGATGATTAGCAAATAGACTAGTCCGGCAACAAAAAAGAGGGGTCAACCCCTCTTTTTTAGTTCTTATCCAGATTGCGTAGCATCTCGTCAATCTTGTTTCCATATTCGATGGATTCGTCTTTGACGAAGGTTAAATCTGGGATTTTGTACAATTTCAAATTGC
>CALHBZ010000308.1 GCA_937930605.1 Streptococcus oralis | reverse complement strand
TGGAACAGGCCTTCACAGAGAAACACTATGAGAATACCATTTTACACAGCGACCAGGGCTGGCAATACCAACACGATTCTTATCATCGATTCCTAGAGAGTAGGGGAATTCAAGCATCTATGTCACGCAAGGGCAACAGCCCAGACAATGGCATGATGAAATCTTTCTTTGGCATTCTTAAGTCTGAGATGTTTTACGGATATAAGAGGAACTTTAGGTCTTTAGAAGGCCTTGAACAAGCTATTGTCAACTACATTGATTACCACAATAACAAACAAATCAAAGTCAAACTAAAAGGACTTAGCCCTGTGCAATACAGAACTAAATCCTTTCAATCATTATTTATCTAGCATTTTGGAATCAATACAGAGTTGTGCAAAATTCGGTTATCTTGTTTCCTCTTCAAAAAATAATCAAATACGACTTTCAACATACCCCGTCAAACATTGACTTTAAGGAAAATAATAAGAAAATATTCACTAGTATGAGAAACAATAGCGTCAGTAAGAAGTACATTATCCATTCTTTAGAGTGATCTTACCTTGAATCCACTAATAAGCGCAGCAAAAATGGAGAGGATAGCGATCGTCCTCTCCAGATTATAGTCGATACGAACCCACTACAGTTGACAAAGAATTTATATATTAATCCTCTTGTCTACGTTTTTGAGATAGACCTAGCAAGCCTGCTACTGCCATCACTACACCTGCGCTTGCTAAAGCAACCGAATCTTTTTCTCCTGTATTCGGAAGTGTTTTTGCTGGTGCTGAATAAGCTAACTCTTGAGCTTGAGGAGCTACTGGTTCGTCTCCCTTCACATCACTAGTAAGATCAGACACAGCATGCTTAACCGAAACCTCTTGAATGCTTGCCTCTAAGTTGATTTTAGGAACTACTGTAAACAATCTTGGTAAATAGGGTTCATATAAATCAACATTAGGTCTTTTTACTGTTACTTTGAGAAAACTTGGATCAGTTGGCATATTGTAGCGATCATTGATGAGCTTTTTATTATAAATTTTATCCAGCTTAATCTTGATGTCTAGCACCTCGTCCTCGACTGCGCTATAACGATAACCTTCTATACCATCTACTGTGATATCCAGACCTTTTGCACGATAGTCTGCTATGACCTGTTCAAAGGCTTGCTTGGCCTCACGTTGAGCCTTCAAGGCACTATTGGTATATTTAATAAAATCTTTTACCTCAGAGTTAAATTCTGCCTTAGACTTTCCACTATTCTTCCAAAACTCCGTTTGTGGTTCGATTGTAACACCTGCATTCGTTAAATCAAATCTCAATTTTTCTACGATTTTCTTTGTTTTTGCAACTAACTGAATATCATTTTGAAGATCTGCTAATTGTTTTTCAGTAGCTTTTTTAGCTTCTTCTACTGTCTTGTAAACCACCTCATCCTCACGATAAGCTATCATTCTGAGCGCTTCAGCTTCTTTTACTTTATCAGCTATAGATTTTTCAAGTTGGTCACGTTTTGCAATCAAGTCTTTAGCCGTTTTAACTTGCTTATCCATCGCTTCAGTTGCTTCCTGAATCGTATCGTACTCTGCTTTTTCTTCCTTATATCTTAGATTATTCTCATTAAGAAGTGATTTCAAATCTTGATAAGACTTAGAAAGATCCGCCTCTGTCTTAGGAGCTTCTTCTTTAGGTGCCGCTTCTTTAGATTTTGATTCCTCTGTTTTTGGACTCTCTGCCTCTACCTTAGGGGCTGGAGTTTCAGCTTTTGGAGCTTCTTCTACATCTGTTTTTGGATTTTCTACATCAACTTTCGGCGCTTCTGCCTTAGGAGCAGTCGATTCAGTAGTTGCTGTTGCTGGAGCAGGAGTTGAAACCTCATCCGCACTAGCTGTTACCGCATTCACTGCACCAAAAAGAAGGGCTGCACTTACAAATAAGACTCCCGTAGCACCTTTTTTCATTTTACGAATAGAGCCATGTCCTTTATATTTAATCATTTTACATAAACCTCACTTTTACTTTTCATTTTTTAACGATGAGCAATCTAGCCAAGGTGGGCTAAAAAAACATTATACGGTAGAACATCTGATACTAAATAAAGCTAAGTCATTCCTCCCCTTCTCCTACATCTCCTCGCGTTGATCGCAACTTTTATATTCTCAAATTCTTTGAGTTACTAGTTAATCTGCTCACATTTCCCTTATACAGATTTTCAAGGCCACCATTTTTGGCATTTATGAGAGCAAGAGGAGACTACATTTAATTACTAGTTTACTCCAAAATTCGGTAATTGTCAAGTTGGACTAGCCTTTAAAGCTTGATAGAATGGGATTCAGGCGTATTTCCGATTAATATTCACTCATCTGACACTCATAAACCTATATTATTCGCTTTTTAAAACTATTTTCTCAAATTTGAGGAGAGATAAGTTTATCTCACCCCTTACTCTAAGCTTTCCAATACCTATTTCAGTTGACAAAGAGCCGATAACTGTTTGCAAAACAAAAGGCAGATCCATTTTAAGAATCTGCCTTTAAGCCTAGTTTAATCTTCAAATTTTTCATGATTCTTGTCATAAAAATCAATCAAGCCTAGGGCTGTTTCAAATGAAATATTTTTCACTTTTGCACGACCTTGTGCCAAAGCAATAATTGACATTTCACGTGCATTTGTTTCCTTAGAGATACGGTAACCTGTGATTTTCTTATCACGAACCCAGCCAACAACTGATTCTACTTTTTCAAAGTTTGACTTAGCCATGTTCTTCTCCTATTTTATTCTTTACGATACTGAAATATATCCATTCTTTTAGGATTATCCAAAAAACATCTACTTATTGAAAACAAATAATGAATTGTTATTACTTAGCTTTTAAAGCTGATAATATGCTTGTTCGTATATCTTCAACTCCATCAGGATTTGCTGGTAGGAAGATGGTGTTATTGCCCTTATTGTCGGCGAAATTATTCAAAGTATCCAAATACTGATTTGTTAATAGAATGGACATAATCTGGGCTTCCGTGAGTTCAACATTGGCTCCTTTTAATTCTTGAATAGAATCAGCAAGTCCGTCAACAATAGCCTTACGCTGTTCTGCAATCCCTACACCGTGTAGGCGATCTTTTTCTGCCTCTGCTTCCGCCGCTGTCACGATTTTAATCTTATCTGCTTCTGCAAGTTCTTGCGCAGCGACTCTCTTACGTTGGGCAGCATTGATTTCATTCATTGATTGTTTCACTTCAGCGTCAGGCTCAACCTTCGTAATCAGTGTTTTTACAATGATGTAACCATATGTAGACATTTCCTCTGCTACTTGTTTTTGAACTTCTAATGCAATTTCATCTTTTTTCTCAAATAGTTCATCCAAGGTCAATTTCGGCACGGACGAACGCAAGGCATCTTCAATATAGGATTTGATTTGAGCTTCTGGTCTCATTAGTTTATAGTAAGCATCTGTGACATTGTTCTCATTCACTCGATACTGAGTCGCCACATTCATGGTCACAAATACATTATCTTGTGTTTTTGTTTCCACGACAATCTCACTTTGCAAAAGACGCAATTGCACTCTGGCCGCAATTCTATCAATTCCAAACGGTGCTCGTACATGAATACCACTATTACTCAACTTTTGGTATTTACCAAAACGCTCGATAATAGCGACAGACTGTTGCCTTACAACATATACAGAGCTGATAATAATCATTGATGCAATCAGCACTAGAAAAAATAGAACAAGTAAAACATGTAAAACCATGGGAATCCCCCCCTTTCGTCACCATCATTATAGCATCATTATATTCATTATGCAAATAATATGATAGCAAATTTATTTTAGACTAGCATATTATACAAAGTCTCATTCCCATTTAAATTAATATAAGACGGGTCAAACTTTTCCATCCGATGAATCAAACCGGCATAATCATGTTTATCAGCAAGAGCAATCCCAATCAAGACTGGCCCTGTTCCCTTGCTGGCCCGTTTGATATACTCAAAACGAGTGATGTCATCATTTGGCCCCAAAATGTCATTTACAAACTCTCGAAGAGCTCCTGGACGTTGTGGGAAGTTTACCACAAAGTAATGCTTAATGCCATCATAAATCAAGGCACGCTCTTCCATCTCTGGCATACGGTTAATATCATTATTCCCCCCAGAAATGATACAACAGATTGTTTTGCCTTTGATATAGTCCGATAGAACTTCCAAGGCTGCAACACTAGCAGCTCCAGCTGGTTCGGCGACAATCCCTTGCTTGGAATAAAGATCAATCAAGGTCTCAGAAATCAAACCCTCATCCACTCCGATAAGAGTTTCAACATTCTGACGTGTCGCTTCATAGGTCAACTGTCCAACTTTCTGTACAGCTATACCATCAGCAAATTTATCAATTTCTTTGAGTTTAACTGGTCCTCCAGCCTCAAAAGCGGCCTTCATCGAACGGGCACCATTGGCTTCAACACCAATGACTTCGATAGCGGGATTGGTTTCTTTGATATAGGTCGAAACTCCTGCAATCAGTCCGCCACCACCTACTGGTACAAGTACTGTATCAAAATCAATAGACTCTTTACGGGCTTCTTCAAGAATTTCATAGGCTACAGTCCCTTGTCCTGCCTGAACATGGGCATCATCAAAAGGATCGATAAAGGTTCTATTTTCTGAAGCGGTGAATTCTTGGGCAGCCTTAGCCGAAGCGTCAAAAGTATCTCCGACCAATTTGATCGTCACATAGTCACCACCAAAGAAACGAACTTGCCCAATTTTTTGTTGGGGCGTTGTGATGGGCATAAAAATTGTCGCAGGAATCTTCATCTCCTTACAAGTGTAAGCGACACCTTGAGCGTGATTCCCTGCTGATGCACAGACCACACCACGTTCTCGTTCTTCTTTTGTCAATTGTGAAATGGCGTAATAAGCTCCACGAATTTTAAAAGAGCGAACTCGTTGCGCATTCTCCTTTTTGAGATAAATTTTTGCTTGGTATTTTTCTGATAAATAATGATCATATTCCAGTGGTGTATTCACTACTACACCACTTAAAACTTTGTGGGCTTTCACCACATCTTTTGCACTTAGCATATCTCCTCCTCAAATACTTTACAAGATAAAAAGCGAGTTAGGTACCCCCCAACTCGCCTTCTGTTTTTATTTTCAAGAATTAGTTGTAGATTTTGAATGCGTCGTCGTCGTTTTTGCCAACGAATGGCATTGCTTTACGTAATTCCGCACCAACTTTTTCAATTTCAAGATTAGCTGCTTGTTCACGGTAAGCAGTAAGTTTTGGACGACCAGCCTTGTAGTCATTTACAAAGTCATTTGCAAATTTACCATTTTGGATGTCTGCCAAAACAG
>CALHBZ010000307.1 GCA_937930605.1 Streptococcus oralis | reverse complement strand
GATCCAGAAGTCAGCAACGAACAAATTCACAATGATGTGATTAACAAGGTTATCAAAGAGGTCATTCCAGCCTCTTACTTGGATGAGCAAACAAAATTCTTCATCAATCCAACTGGTCGCTTTGTAATCGGTGGACCTCAAGGGGACTCAGGTTTGACTGGCCGTAAGATTATCGTGGATACTTATGGTGGCTATTCTCGTCATGGTGGTGGTGCCTTCTCTGGTAAGGATGCGACTAAGGTTGACCGTTCAGCGTCTTATGCTGCTCGCTATATTGCAAAAAATATCGTTGCAGCAGGTCTGGCTAAGAAGGCAGAAGTTCAATTGGCCTACGCTATCGGTGTTGCGCAGCCAGTTTCTGTCCGTATCGATACCTTCGGTACAGGAACAGTAGCTGAAAGCAAACTTGAAAAAGCGGCTCGTCAAATCTTTGACCTTCGCCCTGCAGGAATTATCCATATGCTGGACCTCAAACGCCCAATTTATCGTCAAACAGCGGCTTATGGACACATGGGACGTACAGATATTGACCTTCCATGGGAACGTTTGGACAAGGTAGAGGCCTTGAAAGAAGCTGTGAAATAAAAAATTTCCAATGTACTGACTCTCAAAAGTTAGACAACTAATTTAAGTAAAGGATTTAGTCCTGTATTGTACAGGGCCAAGTCCTTTTAGTTTGACTTTAAGTGGGTAAGGAATCCAGTTGGAGTTGACCTTCTCAAGGTTTGCTAATGATTAAATATCTTTGAGTTGAAAGTAAAACAACATTTTTTGAAAGCTTTTTTAAATGGACTCTTTATTTCCCTAATTTATGATTTTAGAATCTATTGTCATAACAGATAACTTCTAAAAGAATGTATTCTTGTGTCGAACTTCTGGGAAATTATAGATGAAATCTTATGTTTTTATTAGCTCTATATACCCGATTTGAGTGTAGTTGGATTTTATGATGGATATTCTTTTTCCTTTGTGGAATACTTCTGAAATATGGTATAATGAACAGATAGAGAAGTTGGGGGTAAAAGATGAATATTCAACAATTACGCTATGTTGTGGCCATTGCCAATAGTGGTACTTTCCGTGAAGCTGCTGAAAAGATGTATGTTAGTCAGCCCAGTCTGTCTATTTCTGTCCGTGATTTGGAAAAAGAGCTGGGCTTTAAGATTTTCCGTCGGACCAGCTCAGGGACTTTCTTGACCCGTCGGGGTATGGAATTTTACGAGAAAGCGCAGGAATTAGTTAAAGGATTTGATGTTTTTCAAAACCAGTATGCCAATCCTGAGGAAGAAAAAGATGAATTCTCTATTGCTAGTCAGCACTATGACTTCTTACCACCAACTATTACGGCTTTTTCAGAGCGCTATCCTGACTATAAGAACTTCCGTATTTTTGAGTCTACTACCGTTCAAATCTTAGACGAAGTAGCTCAGGGTCACAGTGAGATTGGGATTATCTACCTCAACAACCAAAAT
>CALHBZ010000306.1 GCA_937930605.1 Streptococcus oralis | reverse complement strand
TATGGTATAATGAGAGAATGAAATACCCAAAAATTGATTTAAAAACTATTCGTCTGCAGGCTAGGCAATTTCAGGCTGAAAATCCCCGCCTCTTTCTCGTCTATCTCTTACCTAGCATACTGGTCATCTTGTCAGGCTTTCTCAACCCCTTGGCTCGTCTCCAAGAAAGTATTTTAGAGCAATCCTTTTTCAACATGCTGGCACAAGTGCTCCAAGCCTATCTCTTCCCGCTAGTGGTTTCTTTTATGAGCACGATTTTTCTAGCAGGTGCTGCCTTTGCGACACTCCGACTCCTCAAGGATCCTGATACAGAACTCTCAGTAAAATCAAGCCTGGCCCTCTTTGCTGAAGAGCGCTTCTCGCAAACCTTCCTAACTCTGCTCCTCAAACGTTTCTACCTCTTTTTATGGAGCATTCCAAACTTAGTAGGCGTTTATTTTCTCTTTTATAGCAATCTCTTGGCTCGGAGATTTGTCTCCCTACATCCTGAATTTCCAAAATTAGACCTCTCATCCCTTGAAACAGAACAATTCCTTCTGACCTTTGGCCTCTACTTTTTCGCGAGTCTCATCTTGATGATTGTAGGGAACATCCTCTACGTTCCACAACATTATGCCTACTCGCAGGTAGAATTCCTCCTCTGCGACACTCTGGATTTAGGACAGGCTAAACCCCGTCAAATCCTGAAAACCAGCCGTTTCTTGATGAAGGGTTACAAATTTCAACGCTTTGTCCTCGACCTACAACTACTTCCTTGGTACTTCCTCAATTGGATCACTTTTGGAATTGCTAGCTTTTCACTCCTTCCCTATATCCAAAACAATCACATCTTCTTTTACAGAGCCCTACTAGCCCGTAAACGTCGAAATGGATAAGAGCATACAAAAACCAGCGTCTTCAGGACGCTGGTTTTCTTATTTCAAAAGTAACATACTCAGCAGAGTCAAAATAGCAGGCCCACCTTGCTTCAGAATAATCTTCTTGTCCACTGTCAGAGAACCGTAGGTCGCTGCACCAAGTACAAATAAAACAAATATGGTTACAATTTCTAAACTTTGTGAGAAATAGATTCCATACAAGAGAAAGACCCCTATCAAAGCATTATAAATCCCTTGATTTTTAAATAGTGAACTCACTGAAGGACGAGCCAGTTCTTCCTTATCCACATTAAACACGCGACTAGTAGTATCTGATTGCGTAGCTACACTTTCCAGATAAAAAATGTAAAAATGCTCGAGGGCAACAAGGGTTGCTAAAATTGTGGTAATAATTGACATCGTTTTCTCCTTAAAATTCTATTTTTTCTAGACCTGACACTAGTTTCGTCAGTAAAGTTGTTAGCTCTTTCTGCTCGGCTGTCGATAAGATGCTCTCCATCTGTTCCTTCACTCGCAAATGATGTTTAGGCGGACTGACTAAGAGTTGATTCTTGGCTTCTTGGGTTAATTCAACTAAGACTTCTCGCTGATTGGCCGGATTACGCTTGCGACTGACATAGTTCTCTGACTCTAAAACTTTAAAATGTCGGGTCAAGGCTGCCTGGTCGATTTGCAACTTCTCCTGAACGGCAATCTGGTTGCAGGGTGACTGCTGCAGTAAAAACTGCAAGATTTGATAGCGGGTCAAACTAATTCCCAATTGTTTCTCAAAGAGTTGAGTGATCATCTGATCTGTTAAATGGAGCTGGTACAGTAAGTCGTTAATTTTTTTCATTTCTACCTCCTTGCGTACACTTGATTTATCAACTATTGACTTATCAAGTCTATTACAGAAAGATTAAAAACGCAACCATTTTGCTTACTCACGAAAAATAGCCTCTTGATTTCAATCCCAAAAGGCTATTATTTCTATATTCTAGATAAAATCCAGCACTAACCTACCAAATCTGCTCGAAGGATTTCTCCCTCTTTATCAATGACAACTTCGATGGCATGGCCTGCAAAAATTTCCTCGCTATCATCATAGTAGAGGGTCAATTCCCCGTCTTCGTTGATCGATAGTTCACTCAAGGAAAGAGAGTTGGTAAAATACTCTTCTGTTAACTCCACATCATTTTCATCTGAATCTATCCAGTCTTGAGCTGTTTCCCACAGTTCTTTGACAATATAGTCTTTAATCCGAGTATCTTGAACTTGGAAAGTTCCCATAAATTTCTTTAGATCATCAAAAGAACTTGGAGGGAGACTTTCATCTGCACTCGCAGCAAAGATAGCATGAATCTTACCACCCTCGTAAGTGATAAATCCTTCAAACCAAGAATAGGCTCTGTTTAAGGTGAATTCGCCAATATCGTCTTGAATGATGACCGGTTTTTGATAGCTTTCAATCAAAGTCTCTAATCTAGTATCCGTGGATTGGTCATCTAAATATTCCAGCAAATGGTAGCAGTTATTGGCTACTTCTGACATATATGGCTCTAGTTCCATGAAGGGGCGTTTTTGACATTTGATCCGATGAATTTTGTAGGGTTCAAAACTAAAGCCCCATCTCTTTTCTTCAAATTCCTCAGGAGTCAATACCCATTCCAAACGTCCCTCACGTTCAGAGAATTCCTGGGTTGCAACATTGACACTAGCTTTAAAATGAACGGACGGCATTTTACAACCATCTTTTAAAGAAGCGGCCCCAGTTACATTTTGGAGGGTAAAAATCAAGAATTCGACAATTTCACCACAAAATTCCTCTTCAAAATCATCTCTTGTTTTCTCAAATGGAGTTTTTAATCGTTTTGTCATTCACTTCATCCTTTCTCTCTATGCTTAAAAGCGTTAGTATAGTTTTGTATTCGCTTACATTTTAACATGTTTTAGATTTTATTTCACTTATCAATACTATTTTACACAAAAAGAAGCTACACTTTTAAATGTATAGCTTCTTATTATTCTTAATTCATAGATACGTGAACGTGGTCATAGTGATTTTCGGTCACACTACCACGGTCTGGCATTTGATTCCAAGTGTAGGCAGGTCCATATTTACTATCGTATGGAGCGTAGAAACGTTGTTTCCAGATGATGTAGTTGATACCACGGCTAGCCATATTTTTGACTGCATATTCTGCAATTTGATCCCCGAGTGCTGAACTCACTGGAACCATAAAGTCGATGGCCAAACCTTTACCATGGTCACCACTGTCACCAGGACGGTAGCCACTAAAGGATGTGATGCCAAACAAGTTAGCGATTTCTTCTTTAAAGGCTGCCGTCTGTGGTTGAAGACCAGCATTCTCAGACTTGGCTACAGCAAGTCCTGCATAGTCAGGAGCCGCTGGAGCAGTATACGTTCTTGAAGGAGTTTGGCTTTGCTCTGCTTGATAAGTCGAAGTTGCAGTGTCAGAATTTGTTGTTGATTCTGTTGCACTTGTTCCTCTTGTATCAGCAGGCGTTTCCGTTACTGATGCAGCTGCTACTGATGTTTCCGCCGAAGTCGTCGCTTCCGTTGCTTCGGTAGCTGAAGTTTCTGCTTGAGGAGCTTCTTCAACTGGACTAGTTGTTTCTGCCACCGGTGCCCCCGCTGGAGTTGTTTCTGCTGTTTCTTCAGCTACAGGTGTTTCTGTAGATGGCGTCTCTTCAGCAACTGTCGCTGTCTCAGAAACTTCTGAACTTGGTGCTACTTCCGTTGTTTTTTCGGTCTCTGTTGCACTTGGTACTTCCTCAATTGGTTGAGAAAGGTCTTCTACTTGAACAGTCTCTTCATCAACTGTTACTTGGTTGGTCGTCAAATCAGCTGTCGCAGTCGTCACTTCTTCACTAGAATCTGCTTGAGGAGTTTGGATTTCAACTTCCGTCACCTCTTCTGCCTCATTGACAGTTGTAGTGAGGACAGTATCTGGGAAAATCAAGTCCATATTGGTGATCTTGTTCAAATTAGCAAGAACTGTCACATCTACTCCCAAAGCTTCTGCAATGGTGCTCAGAGTATCACCATACTGAACTGTATAGCTGTTTTTGTTCTCGTTTTTCGTCACGTCATTTTGTATTTGCTCAACGGTACGTGCTGTCCATGCGATTTCTTCCGCTTGAGTTGCCAACGCTGGCGCAAAAGACAAGGCTACTGTTGAGGCTAAAATAATTCTTTTCTTCATTCTTTCACATTCCTTTCAAATGAGTACTTGTCTATCATAACACAAAAAAAGTAGAAAAAAAGCCCTCTCGGGCCTATTTAACAGAACTGTCCATTCCTTGTAACAAACCAGATCAGTTGAAATAGTTTGTTAGCTTTCTGTCACAAAACTGACACAATCTTCTCGTCACTTGTTCTCAAAAATATGAGGAATGTCTGCTAGTATTTGAATCCTCTGATTCCCTTCATAAGACGACTCTAAAAAGTTAATGCTTTGAATTCCGCTATTCTGGGCAAATTCCACATCCAAAATCCGATCCCCTATATAATAAGTGTTTCTAGAATCCAACTCATACTTATCTATCAGATAGGTAGCAGCTTCTGGACTTGGTTTCCGTGAAAAGCCACTCTGACTGGTCAGAATTTCTGTAAAAAAGGATTCCAATCCCAAGTCTCTTAGAATAGTAAAGGCATTGTCTCCCTTATGTGTATAAACAAACTGCAAAATCTTTGCTTCGTCTGCCCAAACCAACACTTCACGCGCACCTAGCATCAAAACTACCTGGACATTCTTCTCAGCCAAACTCTGGGCACGCACCTGATTAAGCGCTTTCGCATCCAAATTTCGCTCTTCTGCCACCTGCTCCAGCAAATCCTGCACCGAATACTTGAGGATAAAGTCTCTCACTTTCTCCTTATCATAAGGAATAGAAAACTGACCAAAGGTTTCCTCAATCCCTGACAAAATCGCTTCGTAAGAGTCCAATAAGGTCCCATCTAAATCCCAAATAAAAGCTGTTTTTTGCATTTCCTATCCTTTCAAGCTCATATAACGCTGGTATCGGTAGCGTAGAAATAACCAACGAAAACCATTATCCAAAAGGGTTCCCGCCCAAATACCTGGCAAGCCCCAACCAAGCACAATTCCCATCAGATAGGCTGTCCCAATGCGGATACACCACATCCCGATACTTGTCGCATAAAAGGGGAGACGAGCATTCCCCAACCCCTGCCAAACTGCCGTATAAATCACTGTCCCTATCGCCATAGGAGTCCCTAGTAGTGAGAAAAGCGCCACCAAAACACTAGCTTCAATCGCTACAGGATTCGTCGTAAAGAGATGTGTCAACGGTATTCCCAAGGCATAGATGCCAAGTGTCAAGGGCAACATAAGGACGAAAGAAATCCAAAAGGTTTGCTTGCTTACCTCGTTTACTCTTTTCCAGTTATTCTCTCCAACTGCTCGAGCCACCAGCATGACCGTTGCCGTAGCGACGCCAAAGGCAGGCATATAGTTAAACTGAGTCAAGACTTCTCCGACTGCATTTCCCGCTACTGCCTCCGTCCCAAAAGAAACAACCAAGGCAATGATGACGACATCTCCAGCCCGCATCATGAGACGTTCTCCTGCTGCCGGTATAGCCAAAGTCAACAAATCCTTATCTAAACCAAAAGACGGCTTCTCACAAGGCAGTTTTAATTGCGACCATAAAATTACAAGACCAACCAAGCGAGACAGAATAGTCCCCCATGCAACACCAGCTATCCCCATATCAAGAACAAAAATAGCTAGACTTGAAAAGAGAATATTCAAGGCATTGGATAAAAAACTAACATAGAGGGGTAAACGTGGATTATGCGTTGCACGAATCAGGGCCCCCAAACTGGTCATCAACCCCAAAAGAACAATCGATCCACCTACCAAAGATAAGTAGAGTCCTCCACTTTCGGCCACAGCCTGCTCAGTCCCCAAAAGTCCTATCATCTCTTGCCCAGCAAAGATAGACAAGGCCCCTAAAAGCAAACTCAATAGCAAGGTAATCTTCAGCGCTTCAGTCACATGATAAGCTAGCTTCGACTGATCTTTCTGCCCCATGCTTTTTGAAATAACACTAGAAATAGCAGCTCCCAGAGCAATGAAAATCGCCTGGTAAATCGTGATAATATTGCTAGCCACTGAAACACCCGAAATAGCTATCAAGCCCAAGTGGGCGACCAAGTAACTGTCCACCATCCCCATGAGCATCTGCAAAAAGTTTTCGCCCATAGCTGGCAAGGCAATGTTGAGAATGTCTTTATTTTTCCTAAACAATCCGTCCTCCTGATGAAAAGAAACTCAGTTGGTTTCCCAACCGAGTTTACTTCCTCTGTCTTAAAGTCCTAGATAAGCCTCAACCGCTGCTTGCATGTCAGCAGCTG
>CALHBZ010000305.1 GCA_937930605.1 Streptococcus oralis | reverse complement strand
GCATCAACGATGTTTTGAAGGACTTGTTTGTATTCACGGTAGGCTGTTACTGTATCACGAGTAGAAGCCTCTTCTTTTGAGAGCTCCATGAAACGCTTGGTGTCAGACACCACATCTGGGTCACTGAGCAACTCTCCTAACTCTTCATAACGGTCTTCTACAGCTTGTAGTTGATCATAGATGTTCATTTTTCTTCATTCTCCTTATTGATTTCAGGCGCAAAATAATGTTTACGGCAAACTGAGATATAGGTTTCATTGCCACCAATCTGAATTTGTTCTCCCTCATAGGTAGGCTTCCCATCTAGGGTTCTGAGTACCATAGTCGCCTTTTTCTTACAATACTGGCAAATGGTCTTAATCTCGTCAATCTTATCTGCTAAAAGCAAAAGGTATTTGGAACCTTCGAATAGTTCATTGCGAAAGTCATTTTTCAAACCAAATGCCATTACAGGGATGTCTAACTCATCAACAATACGAGCTAGGTCGTAAACATGATGACGTTTGAGAAACTGGGCCTCATCAACCAGCACACAGTAAGGTTTTTCAGGTAGGTCTCGGATATAGCCAAAGATATCCGTCGTTTCCTCAATCGCAATGGCTGGGCGTTTCATGCCAATTCGACTAGATACATAGCCAACACCGTCACGCGTATCCAGAGCAGAAGTCATAATCACAACTCCTTTTCCTTGCTCCTCGTAGTTATAGGCCACTTTTAAAATCTCAATCGTCTTACCAGAGTTCATGGTCCCATAACGATAATACAACTGTGCCATGCTTCTATTTCACGTCCATTTCTAAATTTTTGTTACATTCTAGTATATCATAATTTTCTGAAGCTTTAAATGGCAAAATGTGGTAAAATAGAAGAAATCAAAAACTAGTGGAGGAAGCTATTATGCCATTTGTACGCATCGATTTATTTGAAGGACGCACGCTCGAGCAAAAGAAAGCTCTGGCTAAGGAAGTAACGGAAGCTGTTGTTCGTAATACTGGAGCCCCTCAATCTGCTGTCCATATCATTATCAACGACATGCCAGAAGGAACTTATTTCCCTCAGGGAGAAATGCGCACCAAATAAGCTAGCTTAAGCAGAATTGCTTAGGCTTTTTCAATCTCCAAGTAGCCTCCATTGAAGAAATAGTTTAAATTTGTTACAATTTGAAAAGAAACTTGGAAATATTGCCAAGAAATGAGCTATTAAATAAGGAAACATTATGATTACACGTGAATTTGATACCATCGCTGCAATTTCTACTCCACTAGGTGAGGGGGCTATTGGTATTGTCCGCCTGAGCGGAACAGATAGTTTTGCCATTGCGCAGAAGATATTCAAAGGGAAAGACTTGAGTAAGGTTGCTAGCCACACTCTTAACTACGGACACATCGTTGATCCTCTAACTGGTAAGGTCATGGACGAGGTTATGGTTGGAGCTATGAAGTCTCCAAAAACCTTCACTCGTGAAGATATTATCGAGATCAACACCCATGGTGGGATTGCGGTGACTAACGAAATTCTCCAGCTAGCTATCCGTGAAGGAGCTCGGTTAGCAGAGCCTGGTGAATTTACAAAACGTGCCTTTCTAAATGGACGTGTGGACTTGACTCAGGCTGAGGCGGTGATGGACATCATCCGTGCCAAGACAGACAAGGCTATGAACATTGCTGTCAAACAATTGGACGGTTCCCTTTCTGATCTCATTAATAATACTCGCCAAGAAATCCTCAATACACTTGCCCAAGTCGAGGTCAATATTGACTATCCTGAGTATGACGATGTTGAAGAAGCCACTACTGCCGTAGTCCGTGAGAAAACTAAGGAGTTTGAACAACTGCTAACCAATCTCCTTCGAACAGCTCGTCGCGGTAAGATCCTTCGTGAGGGAATTTCCACTGCCATCATCGGACGCCCCAACGTTGGGAAATCCAGTCTTCTCAACAACCTCTTGCGTGAGGACAAGGCTATCGTTACAGACATTGCTGGTACTACTCGAGATGTCATCGAAGAATACGTCAACATTAACGGAATTCCTCTCAAATTAATTGATACAGCTGGTATCCGGGAAACAGATGACATCGTGGAACAAATCGGTGTCGAGCGTTCGAAAAAAGCCCTAAAGGAAGCTGACTTGGTACTACTAGTACTAAATGCCAGTGAACCACTGACCGCCCAAGATCGCCAACTCTTAGAAATCAGCCAAGATACTAATCTTATTATTCTTCTTAATAAAACTGACCTACCAGAAGCAATTGAAACTTCGGAACTTCCTGAAGATGTTATCCGTATTTCAGTTCTTAAAAACCAAAATATCGATAAGATTGAAGAGAGAATCAACAACCTCTTCTTTGAAAATGCTGGTTTGGTCGAACAAGATGCTACTTACTTGTCTAATGCCCGTCATATTTCCTTGATTGAAAAGGCCGTTGAAAGCCTACAAGCTGTTAACCAAGGTCTTGAACTAGGGATGCCAGTTGACTTGCTTCAAGTTGACTTGACTCGCACTTGGGAAATTCTCGGAGAAATCACTGGCGATGCTGCTCCAGATGAACTCATTACCCAACTCTTTAGCCAATTCTGTTTAGGAAAATAAGAAA
>CALHBZ010000304.1 GCA_937930605.1 Streptococcus oralis | reverse complement strand
TTGGTAAAGTTTTGAAAATAAACCAGATACTTTTTAACATCTGGCCACTTGCGGTGCATAAAGTCAATTTCCTTATAAAATTGCTCACGGATCGGGGCATCTGGTGCTACAATGGCATCTCCAGAACCCGAAACCGTACAAAAGGTACAGCCTCCATGCGCCACAGTTCCATCGCGATTAGGACAGTCAAACCCCGCATCAATAGGAACTTTAAAAGTCTTTTCTCCAAAGAGTTCTCGATAATAATCATTCAAAGTATTATAAGATTTCATAACTTTCATTATAACAAAAAACACTAACAATCTCAAAAGCCTGACTTTGCCATAAAATCCTCTGTTTCTCGTTTCCTTTAGTGATTTTTTATGATACAATATGGGTATGATTTTAATGAAAATAGCATCTATTTTATTATTGATTTTAACCTTGGTGGTTTGCTTTATTGTCACCAAACTGTTCGGACTTAGGAAATTAGGATTTAATTTCGCGGATTTAGCTTTTCCACTTTTGGTATTCGAGTACTACCTTATCACTGCTAAAGCTTTTACCCACAACTTTCTACCGCGACTTGGCCTAGCACTTTCACTCCTAGCAATCCTCCTAGT
Source organism: Streptococcus oralis (assembly GCA_937930605.1). GTDB lineage: Bacteria > Bacillota > Bacilli > Lactobacillales > Streptococcaceae > Streptococcus > Streptococcus oralis_CO. The sequence goes on along the minus strand of CALHBZ010000304.1, from coordinate 9,650 downwards.
TCTCTTTTTCCTCCTCAAAAAAAGAAGTTTTTACTATCCTAGATTTATCAAATTCTTCTGGAGAGCCGGTTTTCTCCTAACCTTAGTCCTCTATATCGCTATGATTGTAGAATTAATCTTGCTAACATGATTTCTCAAATCTCATCATCCTACTCCTCGTATAGCTACTAGAAAATCATTTCCCTAGTAGTTATGCGAGGAATTTTCGTATGTCCCAAAACAATAATACCTGCTTTCTCATCCATTTATGAAGTCTTTCAAATAAAATAATCCTAAAAACTCTTCCCGTTTCTTCGAACAAAAAAGAGAGGTATCATCCTCTCTTAGAAGTTATTTCACTTGGTGTAAAGTATTTTACAGCTAAAGAATAGCCTGATATTCTCCTAAATCAGCCTGATTTGCTGCTTCTTTCTGTTTAGAAAGAGCTTCTTTCATCTCTGATGAATGAGCAAGGACACTTTGAATCTTCTCTACCATGCCTGAAACATTTTCTGCTGGGTAAATATGACTATCTGCAATAAATCGATGGCTATGACAAGTGTTTGTGAAGCTGAGAATCAACATATTGTTCTCAAAGGCCGTGCGACAGGCATTAAGGATTTCATCGCTGATATTGATATCTAAATACAAATCACATTTCTCAAAAAGCTCAGCAACTCTAGCTGGGCGGATATTTGGATAAAGCGAAACATTTGCAAAACGATTTAGTCCCATTAAATGACTGGACATTTCTGTAATCGCTCCAATATGAAAATGAACATTTGGTAACTTAGTCACAAGTTCTTCAATCTGCTCAAGCTGATCACTATTAGTCAAAATCAAGGCTTCCGGATTCATGTTATTAAGGCGTTGATAAGCATAGATATATCCAAGATTGTGGAAATAGTTTTTTTCTTCAGGAGCCACCAAGTTTTGAATTTTCTCATAAGCCTGCTTATCTTGGACAGCAATACGAACGTTTCGATTCGTTAGCTTCATAGCCGCTACCATATTACCTGGTAACTCTTCTCCAATAGGCTCTTGCCAGAAAAGAACATCTTCTGCACGACCATTTTTAGGAGGAAGCGAATAGGCCACCAAGAAAGGAGTCGATAGCGAATTATAAATAATTCGATCTGTATCGTACCCACGGTATTGGAGGTAAAAGATAATAAATTCTTGTTTGGATTTAAAAATATGCCGTTTTCCTTCCCATGTAAGGATGATATCTCCCGTCAAATGATTTTCCATAATCACAACGATATTGCTTTGGTCAAAATAGCGAGTATGGGTCGGACGTTGTGTCTTATCATAAGTTATCTGCGCAAAAAGTCGTCCTTTACGATTGTAAATATCTGCTACTCGAACTTGCCCCTCTGAATCCAACCATTCGACAGCCCGAACGCGTCTTTCGTGAGTTGGTTGACGATAAAAAATATTAGCACGTTTCTTACCCATGTCTAGAATTTCACCATTCACATTACTAGAGCGAATTTCCCACAAGTGAGGTTTTGGAACTAGATTAAAATAAAGAGGTCGACTTTCTGGTGTCTCTAAATCTCCTGTGAAATAACTATAAGGAGACTCAACATCTGGAGCAAGATAACCATCGTCTTGGACAACAACAACGGGACAATCTAGCCCTGCTGTTTTTAGTGAACGTAACAAATCAAAACTTGCCTGATCATAGCGTTCAAACAAACAAATCATAGTTTTTATACCTTTCTTTCTGAACCCTACTTAGTTTGTCTGAGCAGATTGGACAAGATCAGACCAACGCTGAGCGATATGCTCATCAAGATAAGGTTTAGCTACCTCATAAGATACTCGAGACAAATCTTCTTGAGAGTGCTGAATAAATAGCTGAATAATCTTCTCTGCATACTCTGTCGTCATAGCATCCAAGTCATCTGGACGAGCCTCAGGAATTAGATAACCATTTTCACCATCACGGATAAATGTTGGATTGCCATAACGTACATCAAATCCAATAATAGGCAGACCAGACCCTACTGCTTCTAGCAAGGTCAGGCCAAATCCTTCACTCGTGGATGCAGTCAAATAAGCTGAATAGTTCTTATAAACATCTGTTAGATGATGATGGCCCATCAGACGGATGTAATCTCCTGCCTCCAATTCTTCAATCAAATCCCGAAGCATAGCCTCCTCACCGCCAGTACCATAGATGTCAAAAGTGAGCTCTGGCAAATGTTCATGCGCCTTCACCACAGAGCGAATCAGCCAATCAATGTGTTTTTCACTTGCTAAGCGAGAAGCTGTTATCAAACCAAAAGGCTTCCGCTCCCCCTCTGGTCGACGTAGCTTATCCAAACTCCCCACAGGAATAGTCCATATTTCCTTTGGTTTAATATTGGTATACTGTGCAAACTGCTCTGTGAGAAGTCTTGTCTGAGCATCCGTCGAATTGATAATATAATCTACCTCGTCAGCATGTTCAAACTGATACTCGTAATAGTTATTCCACAAGATATAGTCTTTTTCTGCAGGATTTTCACTGAAGTGGTCAGCATGAACGATAACAGCTAATTTAGCCTTCCCTTTATTAGCAAAAATTGGCTGCCCAATATCTGTCTCCCTATCCAAAATCAATAAGTCTTTGTCAGTCAACTCTAAACTTCTCATGAAATGGGCAACAAATTCCTGCTTGGAGTAGAAAACATGATTTGGAAAACGATAGATTTGCGTCTCCTGCTTGCCGTTCACCTCATCTATAATCTCTTCATAAGCTACACTACCGTCTTCATTAAGCCAGGTTCGTTGGTAAAGTCGAGCACGACCATCTACAGGACTATAATACTCAACAAAGTTCTTGACGTAAGTATAATATTCCTTTTGAATTAGACAACCCCGTGAAACAATTTCTGCTCGCTCAATTAGCTCATTATCCATATCGCTAGCATAACAAGTCACAAAATCATTGTCTCCAAACATAACTCGGAAAGTTTTATTTTCAGGGTTACGGATAATCTCTAGTGGCTCTCTATCAAAACCAGCTAAAACATGAGCTAGAGTGTAGGTCGTAGGAGCAATTTCAACATCAGTGAAATACTGATAAAGCCAGATGACTTCAGAATCTTTAAATCCGATATTTTTAGTCAGATGCTCAATATTATCAGCTGAAATAAAATCCATAAAGATGAATTTTGCATTTAAGCCCACACTGCGGAATAATTTTGCTCGATAGATTTGCGCATACTCCACTCCACTGCTCGCCCAGCCAATTCCCAAATTGATGTTATAAATTGTCATAAATCATATTCCTCTTACAAAAAGATATCGTCTTCGACTCTTGAAAGATGCTTAGTATTTTCCTCTTGTTGCTCTTCTTTGTTGTTCTCTTCTCTAGTTAGTTCCTTCTCAGAAGAAATAAAGTAATTAACAGGGACTGGACTTTCTGAACCAGTCTTTGCAACAATGTTTTCAATCTTTACAACTTCTATTTGAGGTAGGGAATCCTTTACCTTCTCTTCCTCACCCGCAAACAAGTCTAATTCTTCCTGCTCTTCTTTTTGCTCTTCGTCATCCAAAGGAGCTTCAAACAGAGTTGTAGCATCGATTTCTTTATCTAGATTTTCGTCTTCTAAAAAGTCATCAACCTGATTTAGAAGTTCCTTTATCTTTTCCTTTTGTAAATGATAGAGTCTTTCAGCCTCTAGACGTTTTTTTGTCAAGATATCAATCTCTTCCAGAATAGATTCGCGTATGTCCAGATAATCCTTTTGTGCTTTTTCTAAAACTTCCTTGGCTTCTTGCTCCGCACTTTTATGAGCTGAAATGACAAGTGATTTTGCATAAACAACAGCTTCACCTATCTCTTTTTCCTTTTCCCTCATGGAGTCAATTTTTTTACGCAAAGATTCGATCTTTTCATTTTTTTTCTGAATTTCACTATAAAATCCCTCTTCCAAGGATTCGATACAATCGTCGACTTCCTTTGCACGATAACGACCGAACAATGTTTTTCTAAGTCTCATTTTGCTCCCTCTATTCCTTATTTATCTAATATATACCACGATACCCATTGTAGCATAAAATAGCACGTATTACCATTATTTTCTAACTCTCCGACGCTAAATAACATTACAAAATTTGATACTCCATAATCGCTTCTTTATCGATGAATAATATCAACTAAATCAACGAAAATTTATAAAAGGATATGCACTAAAAATCTATTACTCCTTTATAGATAAATTCAAATATGCAAATTGAGATCAATATAAAAGAACTTAGCCCCATGAAATACAGAACTAAATCCTTTACTTAAATGATGTGTCTAACTTTTTGGGAGCAGTACATTTTTATATCTGTGCATGTCAACATCTAAATTTCTTCTAGATACAAGCCTAAACATGTTACTAAAGAACCCTAGTAACAATTCCTCAAACTCTGATTCTGACCCGAAAATAATCTCCTCCTTACTTATATTAAAAGTTATTTCGTAAGCCTCTAGAACTGTATGAGTTATGAAATTATCTCCCTCATTATATTTCATATTTTCAATTTTGCTGATTGCTGATTTATCTGCAATATCGTCTTACCTAAAGCTACTATTACTTCTTAAATCCGTACAACGCTTAGAAATAGACTCAACTAACTCAGTCTCAAAATTAAACACTATTACCTCCCTCTTATACCTTAGTTTTCTGCCTCAGTCAGGCCAAACAACTCCATAACCAAGTTATCACTATCAAGATGTAACAATTTATTCTTGATTGAATCGAGTATTTTCCTAGACTAGTTAATTAAAATATAGAGAAATTAGAAGGTGAACCCTGTAAAATAAGGACAATATAAAAATAAATCATCATTCGAAAATCCTCCTCTATCTTAGAAAATCAAGTGAAAAATCATCAGCGATATTAACCTCAAACGGTGAGCTTTTCCCATAACATATGCCATTTTTTACTAGATATGCTTCAACATAATGACGTCCCGCATAACGAGTACTCTCTTTTCTAACTTTCTTCCCCTCAATTAATTCTGAACTATAAAAATCACCTCTTAAACAATTCGCATTTTCAGCTTCTTTACCTGTGTTAGTAACTTGCCACCATATTTCGTAATCTTTTAATCTTTTAGCTTGTACTTCAAATCTCAAATCTCCACGTTTATTTAATATCGTACCGCTTTTAATTTCCTTCCACCTAAATCCAGAATGCAAATACTTTGCCTTAATTGAGACTTCTTCTTTTGAAAGATTTAGCCATTTTGACTTCTGGTGGTGTGGTATTAAACTTACACTGATGATTGGTAGTTGATTTTCACAATCTCTAAATAAACTTCTCCTGAGATATTGAATTTTATCAGAATAAGATAAATTATGATTTCTGACATTAAAATCTGATTCTAATTGTTGTAACCAAATTTTAAAGAATTCAAAATAACTGCTATCTTTATCCCACTTGCTTGAAAGAACTTCTTCCTCATTTACAGGATTATGAACACAAGGCTTTCCATTTCTTATTTCTATTCCATCTTTCAAATGTTCTATAACATAGTTCATAATATCCAAAAAGTCACTGTTATACGAACTCGCTGACTGGTACTGTTTTGCTGCTAAAGTAGTAATGATGATAGAGCTTGGCTTATGCTCAATATCATCTGCAAAACAAACCTCAGCGTGTCTTTTCAGAATCTGTACAATCCTTTGCAATGGTGTTTTAACCTTATATTCGGGAATTTTTTCAATGGAAGCATAAAATCTCTTAGCAACTTCTTCTTGATATATAGAAAATTTTGAGACATCTCTAAACCACTTAGCATATCCTTTAGGATTACTTGTTTCCCAATCAGTAGATACTTCATAATAGTTATTATTACTTTTATCTGTGATAGCTATATACCCATCATCCTTTTCATTTAAGGGTACTGACGGTAAAATATCTATATGAAAATTGTTCTCATCAACATATTTTAATGTCCAACATCGCTTACTTTCCTCTGGGTCGTTAGACATCGATTGTGATTTAGCATAGCTTTTTACAATTTTTCCTAAGTCATATTTTAAAGAAAATTGAGACTGTCCTTCTCTTCTCAAACCTGTAAAGTTACAAACTATATCTATATCGTAGGCTCCATCTTCTGTTAGAGGTTTGATTGCCGTCCCCAATTTAAATGAACCCTGTAAATATATATCAGGTCTATAAGAACTAAGTTCTGAATTTTTGATATAGTCGGCGATTGAATTATATCTCTGAGTAGCTTTTTCATATTTAGAATCTGAAACATCTAACTCCTCAATGAGGCTTTTTATCTCTTTTGGGATAACAATATCTACCAAATTACATTCCTCCTAAACTATATACCTAGCAGTGGCAGAAATTTTTTTAGAAAGTCCATCTTTAGTAAAGCAAAACTTCTCTATATATTCAGCTTTAACAGGGAGATAATGTTCACTTTTTAACACATCATCCAGTATTTCCTTTGGTATTTTCACTTCAAAAATTTCAAAGATTTTTAATTCGTCTATTTGAAAGTGAGTTGAGAACGTGATAGGTTCTTTAACAGTCTTTAGATATTCAATCTGTGATTGTTTTATCAGATTTTCAATAGATATACCTGATGGTTCCAATTCTTCAATAAGTTCCCTAATGACCGTGATTTCTCTATTCTTTTTCGTATCAAACCAGTCAAGAAATTTTACAAGATGTTTGCCTGTTGTTACTAGTCTTAAATCACCATTTTCATAAAAATGACTTTCAGATTCATCTTTTAATTCTAGATTTTCCTTCAGCCCATTAAATGAATCGTAGTATTTATAAACACCTCCAATTGGCTGATATTGGTCTATTCGATTTCCCCTTATTAACAGGTATTTGTTATTATATCTTATTCGAAAAAGATAAGCACAGCTCAATCTTATATTTTTATTCCATCGAATAAGTGATTGATAGTATATTTTTAATCTTAATCTATTATGAAAAATAGTTGAGGCAAGAAAAGTAATAAATGCAACAATCAGATTAACAAAAATATCCTGTATCATTTTACTCCTCCACTTCAAACTTAGGCAAACTATTGACTAAATCAACTGTTTGGACAGATACATTGATGATTCTTAATAGTAAATTGAAGATATATTTTTCATCCTCACTATAGTCGTTTGGGTCATCTGTAATTCCTGATTTTTTATCAGTTTTAACCTGATACTGATCTATTATCCATTCAATAGCAGAGCGTCCATTTACAACATATTCATACGCTTTTTCAGGAATATTACTAATTGTGATGTCGCTGTTAAATATAATTGTGGATAAGTCATTCACCGATTTTCCTTTTTCATCACGCTTTTTAGCAAATCTCATCTTAGTTACTTTGTAACTTGGATTAACGAACGGTGTAATCTCTACTCCATCATAAACAGGGACTTCTTCATAGTTGAGGTGTAGATCCATCAAAGCCCTACCAACTTCAACATATCTCTCTTTATTTTGTGCAATAGGAATTCTTGCAAGGTCTTTTTTCAAATCGTTAGCATACTTTTCTTGATATTCTTTAGAGTTGAGTAACCCATAGACATAAGCAAAGGTGTCATCCAAATTTAATCCCAGTTTATTAGCAAACTCTTGATTCATATTGTCGTTATTTTGAAACAATGATGTCTCATCAATCTCATTGTCATAACGCATAAAACCTTGACCCTTTTCCATAAAATCATTACTCGGGATACAATCAACTACCAACGGTGAGAAATATCGTGTAGTCCCCCGACCTGTTGTATTGATGACAAGATTATTCTGACCGAATTTATTGTAGTAGAGACGGGCTTCTTCATTAAGTGCCTTATCATGATAGACCCATTTCTTAGTAAACGGTCTATAAAGGCTGAGTTTTAAATGACTTTGATGGAATTCTAGTTCAATATCATTTACAGCAAATCTTTCAAGTTTACGTGACCAGTTGATGTGATCAGATTTTCTATTCAGCAAATCCTTTCGTTCATTAACTGGAATATTTTTCAAACGTTTCAACTCATTATTATAATTTTGAACAAGTCTTTCTGTATTTTGAGCTACTTTCTCTTTTGAATAGCCATAGACCCAAGCATCCCTACTAGTCAATATCCCCATTGAATTATTATTGAACACAGAAGTAGGCTCTCCTGCTAAGCTAGCATATTTCTGATAATTCGGATCTCTTTGATTAAGCCAATCATTGTTTTCATCCGGAATAATCTCTTTCCAATCTAGTCGTGAAACATCAGCAAATCCCGAAATAATTGCTAGTTTTTCCTTTTGTGATAAATAATCACCAATATCATGATAGTGAAGTTTATGACTATCTGAGCCATCTTTTACTAGAATTGAAATTGCAACAGGAGTACGACTACCCGAACCAAAGATTTTCCCGCCTTCTCTTCGGGATTGTTCTCCTAGTGTTCTCTGGTCACCACGGAGATTAAAGATATAAAGATGATTATATTCTTCATAAAGTCCCGCTCGCAAGCCATCCGCTGAATTGGTATTAAGATAGTTGCCATTCGTCACAAATCCAATCACACCTTGATTTGTAAGTCTATCTGATGCCCAACGAAAAGCCTTGATATAAGAATCATATAATCCTTTTGTGAGACCTGCATTAGATTTAGCTACATAGGTCTCTGCTAAGCGTTTATCTAATTTTGGATACGAGATATTTTGGTTATTGTCATTTTGACTGTTTTGTCCAATGGAATATGGTGGATTACCAATGATAGCAGTAATTGGTTTTTCCTGCTGGCGTTTTAAACGTTTGTCATTAGTACCAAAGAAGGAGTCATCAAGCGTATCTTCTGTTTCTGTTGATTCAAAAGTATCCGTTAAGACAATTCCTTCGAATGGTGCATACGGTTCATCACCATTAATTTCATCAAATACAGCTTCAATATTAATGGCAGCAATGTAATAGCTTAGAAGAACAATTTCATTCGCATGCAATTCTTGTGTATATTTTCTTAGAATATCATCAAAGGTAATTTCACCACTATCCATCAGTGATTTCAAATAATGCAATGTTCTAGTGATAAATGTTCCAGTTCCAGTAAATGGATCCAAAATATGAACATTTTCACTCGCTAAAGTCTTACCAAAGTGCTTTCTCAAGACTACATCGACTGATTTGACAATAAAATCTACAACTTCTACAGGAGTAAAGACGATACCTAATCTTTCTGTGGTTGATTTGAATCCTGTAGAAAAGAATTTATCGTATAGAGTAATAATGATTTTCTGCTTAGCTTGGGCGTTATCAATCCCCTCTGCACGTAAACGAACTGAATCATAAAATGGTTGCAACTCTTTCTGCTCTTTTTCAAAACCAAATTGTGATAATTCTTCTACAATTTGTTCCATCGCAGAACTTACTGGATTGTTCTTAACAAAACTGTATTCTCCAAAGAGTGCATCAAAAATTGGTAAAGTGATTAAGTGTTGCGCTAACATCTCAATCGCTTGACTTTGGTCAATTGATTCATTGATATTGTGTTGAAGGCTTTGAAGAAATTTTTCAAAAGCATATTTACTATCAGGATTTTGTTCTAAGGTGAACTCAATTCCTTGAATGTGACGTCTCGCAATATCAGCTACATCTTTAGACCAATCCTCTAGATAACGTCTATCACCGACCTTTTGGACAATTTTACCATAGATTGCCCCTTCGACAGCTTCCCA
>CALHBZ010000303.1 GCA_937930605.1 Streptococcus oralis | reverse complement strand
GACAAGTATGGAAAGAGAAGATGAGAGTTAGAAATCGTAAAGGGGCGACAGAGTTACTAGAGGCTAATCCTCAGTATGTTGTCCTCAATCCCTTGGAAGCTAAAGGGAAATGGCGAGATTTGTTTGGAAATGATCATCCTATTCATGTTGAAGTTGGAAGTGGCAAAGGGGCCTTCGTATCAGGAATGGCCAAACAAAACCCTAACATCAACTATATTGGGATTGATATCCAAAAGTCGGTCTTGAGTTATGCCTTGGATAAGGTATTAGAAGTTGGAGTGCCTAATATCAAGTTGTTGTGGGTAGATGGTTCAGATTTGACGGATTACTTTGAAGACGGTGAAATTGATCGTCTCTACCTAAACTTTTCAGATCCTTGGCCTAAAAAACGCCATGAAAAACGCCGTCTGACCTACAAGAGTTTTTTGGATACCTTCAAGCGCATCTTGCCTGAGAATGGGGAAATCCATTTCAAGACAGACAATCGTGGCTTGTTTGAGTACAGCCTGGTGAGTTTTTCTCAGTATGGGATGAAACTGAACGGAGTTTGGTTGGACTTACATGCCAGTGATTTTGAAGGAAATGTCATGACGGAATATGAGCAAAAATTCTCCAACAAGGGTCAAGTGATCTACCGAGTTGAGGCAGAATTTTAAGAAATAGCTTAAAAACCAGCCGTTTGAGTGCTAATGCTTTACATAAATTGACAAACGTGCTATACTGATAGTAAGAATATGAAAAAGAGAGGCGGGGAAATATCTTCGCCTCTTGCTTATGAGGAGGTGGACGCAATCGCAACAATCGTAGAATTAGTCAGAGAAGTTGTAGAACCTGTCATCCAAGCACCTTTTGAACTCGTGGATATCGAGTATGGAAAGATTGGCAGTGACATGATTCTCAGTATTTTTGTAGATAAACCCGAAGGAATTACCTTGAACGACACGGCAGACCTGACAGAAATTATCAGTCCTGTCTTAGACACCATCAAGCCCGATCCCTTCCCAGAACAATATTTCTTAGAAATCACCAGTCCAGGCTTGGAACGTCCTTTGAAAACCAAGGATGCAGTCGCTGGAGCAGTTGGGAAATACATCCATGTTGGGCTCTACCAAGCCATCGATAAGCAAAAAGTCTTTGAAGGAACTCTGTTGGCCTTTGAAGAGGATGAGTTGACTGTGGAATATATGGACAAGACGCGTAAGAAAACTGTCCAAATTCCATACAGTTTAGTATCAAAAGCACGTTTAGCAGTAAAACTATAGAAAAGAAAGGATAGCTTTTGAGGATTCAAAAGTGAAGAAAACATGAGTAAAGAAATGCTAGAGGCCTTCCGCATTTTGGAAGAAGACAAGGGAATCAAAAAAGAAGACATCATCGACGCAGTAGTAGAGTCGCTTCGTTCCGCTTATCGCAGACGCTATGGTCAATCAGACAGCGTAGCCATCGACTTCAATGAAAAAACTGGAGACTTTACTGTCTATACTGTCCGTGAAGTTGTAGATGAAGTATTTGATAGCCGTTTGGAAATCAGCTTGAAGGATGCCCTTGCCATTAATTCAGCCTATGAGCTTGGTGATAAGATTAAGTTTGAAGAAGCACCAGCTGAGTTTGGTCGTGTGGCAGCCCAATCTGCCAAACAAACCATCATGGAAAAAATGCGCAAGCAAACACGTGCCATCACATATAATACTTACAAAGAACATGAACAAGAAATCATGTCTGGTACAGTAGAACGTTTTGACAACCGCTTCATTTATGTCAACCTTGGTAGCATTGAAGCCCAATTGTCAAAACAAGACCAAATCCCTGGTGAAGTTTTTGCTTCCCACGACCGTATCGAAGTCTATGTTTACAAGGTTGAAGACAACCCTCGTGGCGTCAACGTCTTTGTTAGCCGTAGCCATCCAGAAATGATCAAACGCTTGATGGAGCAAGAAATTCCAGAAGTTTACGATGGAACTGTTGAAATAATGAGCGTAGCCCGCGAAGCTGGTGACCGTACCAAGGTTGCCGTTCGTAGCCACAATCCAAACGTGGATGCTATCGGGACAATCGTTGGGCGTGGTGGTGCCAATATCAAGAAGATTACCAGCAAATTCCACCCAGCTCGTTACGATGCCAAGAGCGATCGTATGATTCCTGTAGAAGAAAACATCGACGTTATCGAGTGGGTAGCGGATCCAGCTGAGTTTATCTACAATGCCATCGCACCTGCAGAGGTTGACCAAGTTATCTTTGATGAAAACGACAGCAAACGTGCCTTGGTCGTTGTACCTGATAACAAGCTTTCTCTTGCCATCGGTCGTCGTGGACAAAACGTTCGCTTGGCAGCTCACTTGACGGGTTACCGTATCGATATCAAGTCTGCCAGTGAGTTTGAAGCTATGGAAGAAGCAGGTCAAGTTGATTACGCAGTTGCGGATGAATTGATCGAAGAATAAAAGCTGCTAGAGGAGGGAAAGATGAAAACAAGAAAAATCCCTTTGCGCAAGTCTGTTGTATCCAACGAAGTGATTGACAAGCGTGATTTGCTGCGTATTGTCAAGAACAAAGAAGGACAGGTCTTTATCGATCCGACAGGCAAGGCCAATGGCCGTGGTGCTTATATCAAGCTAGACAATGCAGAAGCCCTAGAGGCGAAAAAGAAGAAAGTCTTTAACCGCAGCTTTAACATGGAAGTTGAAGAAAGCTTTTATGACGAGTTGATCGCTTATGTGGATCACAAAGTAAAAAGAAGAGAGTTAGGACTTGAATAAGCAAAAAATAAGCAATCTCTTGGGTCTTGCTCAACGAGCAGGTAGGATCATATCGGGTGAGGAATTGGTGGTCAAGGCCATTCAAGACCAGAAAGCCAAGCTAGTCTTTCTAGCCCATGATGCTGGACCCAATCTAACCAAGAAGATTCAAGATAAAAGTGACTATTATCAAGTAGAAGTTATAACCGTGTTTTCAACACTGGAATTAAGCATAGCAGTCGGGAAACCGAGGAAGGTTTTGGCTGTGATTGATGCTGGATTTACAAAGAAAATGAGGTCTCTTATGGAATAGAAGAGGAGGACATGATTTGTCTAAGAAAAGATTGTACGAAATCGCAAAAGAACTTGGAAAAGAAAGTAAAGAAGTTGTAGCGCGTGCAAAAGAGTTGGGCTTGGATGTAAAAAGCCACTCATCGAGCGTGGAAGTTGCTGCTGCTGAGCAAATTGCAGCTAGTTTTAAACCTGCACCTGCTCCTAAGGCAGAAGCAAAACCTGAGGCACCAAAAGCAAGTGTAGAAAAGAAAGCAGAGAAACCTGTTTCAGCGAAATCAGTTGTCACTAAGGAAGAAAGCAAACCAGCTACACCTGTAGCTCCTAAGGAAGAAAAAGTGGTGGCTGCAAGACCGCAGAGCCGAAACTTCAAGGCGGAGCGTGAGGCACGTGCAAAAGAGCAGGCAGAGCGACGCAAACAAAACAAGGGCAACAACCGTGACCAACAACAAAACGGCAACCGTCAGAAAAACGACGGCCGTAATGGTGGCAAACCTGGTCAAGGAAACCGCGACAATGGCCGATTTAATGACCAAGGGAAGAAACCACAAGGTCAAGGAAATCGTGGCAATGATCGCCGTCAGCAACAAGACTTCCAGCCAAAACAAGCTGGACCACGTGTTGACTTTAAAGCCCGTGCAGCAGCCCTAAAAGCAGAGCAAAATGCAGAGTACGCACGCTCAAGCGAGGAACGCTTCAAACAATCGCAAGCTGCCAAAGAAGCCTTGGCTCAAGCTAATAAACGCAAGGATCCTGAGGAAATCTTTGAGGAAGCTGCTAAGTTAGCTGAACAAACGCAGCCAGCCGTAGCAGTAGTTCCTGTAGCGAAAGAAGCGCCAGTGGATACACGTCGTAAAAAACAAGCTCGACCAGACAAAGAACGTGACGATTATGATCACGAAGAAGATGGTCCTAGAAAACAACAAAAGAATCGAAGTAGTCAGAATCAAGTGAGAAATCAAAGAAATAGTAACTGGAATAACAACAAAAAGAATAAAAAAGGCAACAAGCAAAATAATCGCAATCAGGCACCAAAACCTGTTACAGAACGTAAGTTCCACGAATTGCCAACAGAATTTGAATATACAGATGGTATGACGGTTGCGGAAATCGCAAAACGGATCAAACGTGAACCAGCTGAAATCGTTAAGAAACTCTTTATGATGGGTGTTATGGCCACACAAAACCAATCTTTGGATGGTGACACCATTGAACTCCTATTGGTAGATTATGGTATCGAAGCCAAACAGAAGGTTGAAGTGGACAATGCGGACATCGAGCGCTTCTTCGTAGAAGATGGTTATCTCAATGAAGATGAATTGGTTGAGCGTCCACCAGTTGTGACCATCATGGGGCACGTTGACCATGGTAAAACAACCCTTCTAGATACCCTTCGTAACTCTCGTGTTGCAACAGGAGAAGCAGGTGGAATCACGCAGCATATCGGTGCCTACCAAATCGTTGAAAATGGCAAGAAGATTACCTTCCTTGATACACCAGGACACGCGGCCTTTACATCGATGCGTGCGCGTGGTGCCTCTGTTACCGATATCACCATCTTGGTCGTAGCGGCAGACGACGGTGTTATGCCTCAAACTATCGAAGCCATCAACCACTCAAAAGCAGCCAACGTTCCAATCAT
>CALHBZ010000302.1 GCA_937930605.1 Streptococcus oralis | reverse complement strand
TAACCAAAAGAACCTTTGCATCGCGCAAAGGTTCTTCTTTTATGAAACTTGGACTTGAAGTTGATCCACAAGCTGACCACCCACCATTAGATTCAGATAGAAATCCAAGGTTTTATCTCCTGCAAAATACAAGGTTGGAAGCGTCAACCTTTTTTCAGTCTCGCCAGCTTGAAACGCAAGGACATGAATCTCGTCCTGATAAGCGACACCATGGACACCCGTCCCTGGTTGAATCGAAATCTTAGCTTCTAAAGGACCACTACATTCTCTCCGCTTAACTGTAAAATGGGCATTTTCTCCCTTGGTCACAGCTAGACTTTTTTCTGAAAACTCCAGTTGCTGAACAGCTTCTCTTTTTGAGAGTTTAGGAGTTTTATAGAGTGAAATCTTGGTCAACAAAGGCAAAGCCTGCGATTCTGTAATGACTACACGTATCTTCTGTGCCTCAACAACTGGTCCTCGTAAGAGACGTTTGTAACCAACAGTATGACCCGAACCAAACTCCTGCCAGACACCATCCAACTCTACCTGAACATGGAAAGCAGCGATGCATTGCCCTAGCTTCAACTCTTCCCTCAACTCGATCACATCAAAAGTTTTAGGTGCCCCTAAATCAATCTCTAACTGAATTGGCAGTTCTGCATCGCTTGCCCAAGAACCAGTCTCTAGTCCATCTGTCAGATGATGACAGGCAAAGTCTGCTAATAGAGTCGGGTCAGATACCTTGGCTCCCAGAGCCAAATCTTCTCTATAGAGTGCCTCACGGTAGGCTCTAAATTCATAAAGTCTCCGGATATCTCTTTCATCAAAGAGACCATCTTGGTTTGGCGGAATATTGAGCAGGAGAGGCGTTCCCCGCCCCACTGAGTGAAAGTAGATTTCGACCAATTCCTCGAGAGACTTGGGATCCTGATCCTCATGGTAAAACCAACCCGGGCGAAGGGAAACATCTGCCTCACCGATTGAAAACAGCGTACCTGAGGGATCTCCGTGCTGTAGATAATCTAATTCCGCCTCAGTCCCCAGCTGGTCTGGTTTCACCTTTTGCCACAAGGGATCCCCTGCATAACCTCGTTCATTGCCAATCCAGCGAATACTAGTTTCCTCAGTTGAGAAAATCAAACAATCCCCTTGTAGGTCATGAATAGTTTCAAACCAAGTCTCAAACTCATAGTTGACCTGCTGGGCCCCTTCTCCTCGTGCACCATCCATCCAAACCTCAGCGAACTTACCAGCATTCCCATATTGAGGATTTGATAAGATTTCCCTCAACTGAGCCAGATAATAGGCATTGTAGTCTGCTTCTCGGTCCACATGATAGTGGGGACTATGGGCATCCCAAGGAGATAAATACACTCCCATATCCATGTCAAACTCAGTTGCAGCTTGGGAAACCTCAAGGAGCAAGTCCCCCTTTCCATCCCTCCAAGGGCTAGCCTTGACCGAATAATCTGTATGTTCTGTCGGATAGAGGACAAAACCATCGTGGTGCTTAACCACCAAAATCAGTTTTTTAAAACCCGTTTCTTTAAGCACTCGAACCCACTCACGCGCATCTAACTTGGTCGGGTTAAAGCGTTCAGGCTCCTCTTGACCTGTTCCCCATTCCTGGTTATAAAAGGTATTGGGGCCAAAATGGATAAAGGCAGCTAGTTCATCCTCTAAATAAGCCAGCTGCGCCTGACTTGGTAATGGCCCATGTGGTTTTATGTTCGTCATCATCTCATATCTCTTTCTCTTGTTCACAAAGTTATCCACAAGTTGTGGATA
>CALHBZ010000301.1 GCA_937930605.1 Streptococcus oralis | reverse complement strand
AGCAATTCGTGATTATGTAGTTTCTAAACTCGAAAAGATCGAAAAGTATTTTCAACCTGAGCAAGAGTTGGATGCACGTGTGAATTTGAAAGTTTACCGTGAAAAAACAGCAAAAGTTGAAGTAACGATTCCACTTGGATCTATTACTCTCCGTGCAGAAGATGTTTCTCAAGATATGTATGGCTCTATCGATCTTGTAACTGATAAAATTGAACGTCAAATTCGTAAAAATAAAACAAAAATCGAACGGAAGAATAAAAATAAAGTTGCGACAAGCCAACTCTTTACAGATGCCCTAGTTGAAGATGCAGATGTTGTGCAACCCAAAGTCGTTCGTTCAAAACAAATTGATTTGAAGCCAATGGATTTAGAAGAAGCGCTTCTTCAAATGGATTTATTGGGACATGATTTCTTTATCTATGTAGATGTAGAAGATCAAACAACAAATGTTTTGTATCGTCGTGAAGATGGTGAGGTTGGTTTGCTCGAAGTAAAAGAATCATAAAATTGAAATAACTAATAAGAGTGGTTTACTGATTTGTAAACCACTTTTTCTTGTGCCTATAAGTAAGTAGAAAAACGAGGAAATCCTTGATAAAACAGTCAGAATCGGACCCTATAATCTGAACTTATAGGGGTGTTTATATTTATTAAGTAGACAAAATAATATCCTAAGGGATAGAATGGGGTTGTCAACAAATAGCGAATACAAAAATGTAAGCGCTCTTATAACAATTAAAGGAGTCATGACTATGGCAACAAAAGAAGAAATTTTACGCGAACTATATCCTGAGGACCTTTTTCACTATGCGGATGGTCTAACTTTGGGAGAAGCAGAGGTTTTACAAGAAACTCGCCGTTTGATTGAGAAACATCTCCGTCCGGTTATTAATGAATACTGGGAAAAACCTGATTTTCCTTTTGAAGAATTCTATGCTGTGGCTAAGGGCGCTCAAATTATGAACAATCCAAAATTGTTTGAGGGACGTGAAGGTAGCTGGAAACCATCTGAACTTTATATTGCCTTCTTGTATCTTGAACTTGCTCGCTTCGATGCTTCTATGGCAACATTCTACACCGTTCATGGCGGACTTTGCTACAACACAATTCTCTTGGGTGGTGATGAGCGTCAACAAAAAGAATTTCTTCCAAAACTAGCTGCATTTGATTGGCAAGGTTGCTTCGCTTTAACTGAACCTCTTTCAGGTTCTGATATTGCTGGAGGACTTGCAACTACTGCAGAACGTGTTGGAGACAAGTGGATTCTAAATGGTGAAAAACGCTGGATTGGTGGTTCAGACACTGCAGACGTTGTTCCTGTATTTGCTCGTGATGTTGCGGATGGCAAGGTGAAATGCTTTATCGTTC
>CALHBZ010000300.1 GCA_937930605.1 Streptococcus oralis | reverse complement strand
GAAGAAGTGTTGGCAAGTGTGTACCAACCGTCTGTTTCTTGACTGGTTAACTCACCTGTAACCGTTGATAGTTGCTCCGGTAGGGCACTTTCTACTGCGTGGATATAGTCATCAAATGAACTATGCACAAAGGTCACATCTGGAAAGAGTTCATTTGCCACACGAATGGCTTCGCTCAGATTTCGCTGCACAGGCTGGTGGTCACAACCGTTCATCATCAACCATTGGTTGGTCGAAGCGTAGTCACGCACATCTGCCAATTTTTGTTTCCAGAAAGTCAAGGCTTCGTCTTTATCCACTGGAATTTCATTCCCGTTACTGTACCAGTTGGCAAAGAGGATTCCGAGGACACGACTTCCGTCCGCACCCTGCCAGTACATTTCTGAAAACTGGGAAGTAAACTGCTCATCTTCGAGAACTTGGTTGTCAAATCCAATCGGCTTCACACCACGTCCAAAGGCTGCCACATGAATACCTGATTTTTGAAGGATTTGAGGAGCTTGCCCCATATTTCCAAAAGTATCTGGGAAGTAACCAATCTGGGTTGATTTGCCCCATTTTGCACATTCTGCTTGGCCAATCAAGGTATTGCGGACGTTGGCTTCACTTGAGATCAAGTAGTCATCCTGCAAGATGTAGAAGGGGCCAATTTTGAGTTTGCCTTCGTCAATGTAACGTTGGACTTTGTCGCGATTTTCAGGGCGAATTTCCAAGTAGTCATCCAGGACAATAGTTTGACCATCCAAGTGGAAACTCTTGAACTCAGGATCATTTTCAAAGAGATCAAAAAGATTGTCAAATAATTCCACCAACTGCATACGGTGACTTTCAAAAGGCAAGTACCACTCACGGTCCCAGTGACTATGTGAGATAATATGTACAACAACATTTTCCATGAAGTAAAACCTCATTCTAACTTAAATTTTTATTTCTATCTAACTAAAGAACTGACTAGCGAATATCCAAGTAATCCAAGACCAACTCACAGAACATCATATTGGCCCATGAAAACCATTCACGAGAGTAGAGCGTTGGATCATCTACGTGGAAGCTTTCATGCATGACACCTGTCCCACCATCACAAGCAACCAGCTGATCGAGCAAGAATTTCTTCTCCGCCTTGTCAGTTGTTGTCAAGCCTTGGATAGAAAGGGCGATTGGCCAGATATAGCGATAAAAGGTATGAGAACTTCCGAGACCGCTAGCGTATTCTCCTTGGTAGAAGTATGGATTTTCAGGGCTCAGAATGGTCCGACGAGTTGCTTGATAAACTTCGTCATTAACATCGCAGTAACCAAGATAGGGAGCAGCCAGTAGACTTGGTACATTTGGATCATCCATGATGCTAGCATTTCCTAGACCATCCACTTCAAA
>CALHBZ010000299.1 GCA_937930605.1 Streptococcus oralis | reverse complement strand
ATCCTGGGCATCCATTATCAGCTTTTACTACTGAGTTGACTGGAATTACAGATGACCATGTCAAAAATGCTAAACCACTGGAACAAGTTTTGCAGGAATTCCAAGAATTTTGCAAGGATACAGTCCTAGTTGCCCACAATGCCACCTTTGACGTTGGCTTTATGAATGCAAATTATGAGCGCCATGGTTTGCCTAAGATTAGCCAGCCAGTTATCGATACGCTAGAGTTTGCTAGAAACCTCTACCCGGAGTATAAGCGTCATGGTTTGGGGCCTTTGACCAAGCGTTTTGGTGTGGCACTAGAACATCACCATATGGCCAACTACGATGCGGAAGCCACTGGTCGTCTGCTTTTTATCTTTATCAAAGAGGTAGCAGAAAAACATGGTGTGACCGATCTAGCTAGACTCAATATTGATTTGATTAGTCCAGATTCTTATAAAAAAGCTCGGATCAAGCATGCGACTATTTATGTCAAGAATCAAGTTGGTTTAAAAAATATCTTTAAGCTGGTTTCTTTGTCTAATACCAAGTACTTCGAAGGGGTGCCACGGATTCCGAGAACAGTTCTAGATGCCCATCGGGAGGGCTTGATTTTAGGCTCAGCTTGCTCTGAAGGTGAAGTTTTTGATGCAGTCGTTTCCCAAGGTGTAGATGCAGCGGTTGAGGTGGCCAAGTATTATGACTTTATCGAGGTTATGCCACCTGCCATCTATGCGCCATTGATTGCCAAGGAGCAGGTCAAGAATATGGAAGAACTCCAAACCATTATCAAGAGTTTGATAGAGGTTGGAGACCGTCTTGACAAGCCTGTTCTGGCTACGGGGAATGTCCACTATATCGAACCAGAAGAAGAGATTTACCGTGAAATTATCGTCCGTAGTTTGGGACAAGGAGCTATGATTAACCGAACCATCGGTCATGGGGAACATGCCCAACCAGCACCACTTCCAAAAGCTCATTTCAGAACGACTAATGAGATGTTGGATGAATTTGCTTTCTTGGGTGAAAATTTAGCACGCAAACTAGTTATTGAAAACACCAATGCCTTGGCAGAAATCTTTGAGCCTGTTGAGGTTGTTAAGGGCGACTTGTATACACCTTTCATCGATAAAGCTGAAGAAACGGTCGCTGAGTTGACCTATAAGAAGGCCTTTGAGATTTATGGAAATCCGCTGCCAGATATTGTTGACTTACGAATTGAAAAAGAATTAACTTCCATTCTGGGGAATGGATTTGCCGTGATTTATCTGGCTTCGCAGATGTTAGTGCAACGTTCCAATGAACGGGGTTACTTGGTTGGTTCTCGTGGTTCTGTCGGATCTAGTTTCGTTGCGACCATGATTGGGATTACAGAGGTCAATCCTCTCTCTCCTCACTATGTCTGTGATCAGTGTCAATACAGTGAGTTTATCACCGATGGTTCTTACGGTTCAGGTTTTGATATGCCCAATAAGGACTGTCCAAACTGCGGTCACAAACTCAGCAAAAATGGGCAAGATATTCCGTTTGAGACCTTCCTTGGTTTTGACGGAGATAAGGTTCCCGATATTGACTTGAACTTCTCGGGAGAAGACCAGCCTAGCGCCCACTTGGATGTGCGTGATATCTTTGGTGAGGAATATGCCTTCCGTGCAGGGACGGTTGGTACAGTTGCTGCTAAGACTGCTTATGGCTTTGTCAAAGGCTATGAGCGGGACTATGGGAAATTTTACCGTGATGCAGAGGTGGAACGCCTTGCTCAAGGTGCTGCTGGTGTCAAGCGGACCACAGGACAACACCCGGGAGGAATCGTTGTTATTCCGAACTACATGGACGTCTACGATTTTACGCCTGTCCAGTATCCAGCAGATGACGTGACGGCTGAATGGCAGACCACTCACTTCAATTTCCACGATATCGATGAGAATGTCCTCAAACTCGATGTGCTGGGGCATGATGATCCGACCATGATTCGGAAACTTCAGGATTTATCTGGTATTGATCCTAATGAAATTCCTATGGATGATGAAGGCGTGATGGCCCTCTTTTCAGGGACTGAAGTACTTGGGGTGACTCCTGAGCAAATCGGAACACCGACGGGGATGCTGGGGATTCCAGAGTTTGGAACCAACTTTGTACGTGGGATGGTAGATGAGACGCATCCGACGACTTTTGCGGAGTTGCTACAGTTGTCTGGATTGTCCCACGGTACTGATGTGTGGTTGGGAAATGCTCAGGATCTGATCAAGCAAGGAATTGCGGACCTATCAACCGTTATCGGTTGTCGGGACGACATCATGGTTTACCTCATGCATGCGGGTCTTGAACCTAAGATGGCCTTTACCATCATGGAACGGGTACGTAAGGGCTTGTGGCTCAAGATTTCCGAAGAGGAACGAAATGGTTACATCGAAGCTATGAAGGCCAATAAGGTGCCTGAGTGGTATATCGAGTCCTGTGGAAAAATCAAGTACATGTTCCCCAAAGCCCACGCGGCAGCCTACGTTATGATGGCCTTACGCGTAGCCTACTTCAAGGTTCACCATCCGATTTATTATTACTGTGCTTACTTCTCTATCCGTGCCAAGGCCTTTGATATCAAGACCATGGGTGCGGGCTTGGATGCCATCAAGCGTAGAATGGCAGAAATCACTGAAAAACGGAAGAATAATGAAGCCTCTAATGTGGAAATTGATCTCTATACAACTCTTGAGATTGTCAATGAGATGTGGGAACGTGGTTTTAAATTTGGCAAGCTAGATCTATACCGTAGTGATGCGACCGAATTCCTCATCGATGGGGACACCCTCATCCCCCCATTTGTCGCTATGGATGGTTTAGGAGAGAACGTTGCCAAGCAATTGGTGCGAGCGCGCGAAGAGGGAGAATTCCTCTCTAAAACAGAACTACGCAAGCGTGGTGGACTCTCATCAACCTTGGTTGAAAAGATGGATGAAATGGGGATTCTGGGCAATATGCCAGAAGATAACCAGTTGAGTTTATTTGATGAGTTGTTTTAAGAAGATAGATTATCCCCAATTTTACAGAGATGTTTGATAATTAAAAAAATAACAGGACATTAGACAATCCTGTTATTTTTTTAATTGTAAACATAAATATATAACGACTAGATTACTAATCCTCTAAGACGATATCCTCTTCTTTTAGGTCTTCTATCAGTTTCTGCTTGTAATGAGTGAGAGAAAGTATTTTTTGGCCTACCCAAGATTTTTTAAATAAGTCCAATAATTCTTTATTTTTAATGAGCTCTTCTGGTTCGATAGGTTTTCCAATTAAATTGTTATCTTTACAGAATGATATTAGGGAATTATTATCTATTGTACGGTAAGATGTATAATCAATAGTACTGTCGAAAAAATAATAAATAAAACTCTTAAGGTTATCTTTGACGTGTGTGAATCCTAAACTAAGAGGTGTGTTGTTAGAATCGGAATTAACAATAATTTTTACTGGAAAATTGAGAATGTAATATTCAAACAAGTCTTCTTCATCAGATTTAGATTCTTCAAATTTATCTAATAAAGGAATTAAAATATTATTATTAAAGCGTTGAGTACTCATGTCCTCTAACATAGGGAATACTGAATCTGCACTAGTGCTAAATTTTCCTGATTCTATTAAACGAAAACTATAGTCACGCATTTTACTATCCGTTTGTATATTTAGAAAATAAGCAACAAAATATTCTTGAAAAGAACGATGGGAAAACTTGTATCTGTTTCCTTCTTTGTATAGTACACATAAGCAGTTTTCTAAATCGTGGATAAAATTGCCTATATTGAGAACGTTTTTAATTCGAGGAGGAAATTTTTTAAAAATTTCGTCAATCTCCGGGAAGGTAAACTCTGTTTTTGCTTTTTGGTATGTTAGAAAACAGAAGATTGCAAAGCACTCTTTAAAAGTATCTGAACTTAAATCTGATAGCAGTTTTCGTCGATAACTTTTCGTAGCATCGTGCTTCGAGAGCATGGTATCAAAGGCTTGATAGTAGAATAGGTGTAATTTTTGCGGAATTTTTGCATAGTCATTGTAAGTGGAGAGCATGATATTTAGTAACAGAGGGTTTGAAGCAAAGGATTTATGTCTATCATATAAACCACTCTCTAGGTCACGGATAAATTTATCTTTAAGTTCCTCATCTGGATATTCAATTTTAGTAATAAGACTTATAGCTTGTTCCTTAGTAAAAGGAACAGCTTTTAAAACTGTGAACCGCTGAAATTCAATGAATTCGGATTCGCTATAAGGTCTTGAAGAAAGGATATAATGGTTTTCAGGATATTTGTCACAAAAATCATTTAACTTCTTGAAAAATTCTTTTTGGTTTTCGCTGTACAATTCATCATAGCCATCCAATAGGAATAAAAAGCATCCAGATTGAAGTGCATAATCTAAATATTCTTCTTGGAATGTATTGTGAAATTGATTTAGTTTTTTTAGCAGTAATTTCTCAAGGTCTAAATGTCCCTCTTCGTTGAAATCTTTTAATTCAATAAAAATAGGAATATAGTCTTTTAATTCTAACTCACTTAGAAAAAGGTGTTTCATGAGAGTGGATTTACCAATTCCACCAGAACCTTCAATGATTAAAAATTTTGAGAGATCAGTTAGTACTTTTGTTGTAGTGGGCTTGATGATGTCTGAGCCTTTTTTTAAAAATGGGATTTCAAAAAAGTCATACAGTCTTTTAGGTTCGATTCCGTAGATAATCGTTTTGATTTTACTATATTTTTCATAAGAATTTGTTAAATAATCTTGGAAAGGAATCTCTAGATTAATTTTTGCCTCATTGTAGAGTGTTTTAAATTTGTCAGTTGTCTTGGAAATAATAGGTGAAAAGTATTTATCCAGAATAGCACTAGTAAATTGTCTTGCAATCTCATTGTTAAAGATTTCGTCCATCATCTTTTTACTCCCGTGTAATTTTGGGTATTTTTATAAAGAGTAGCACATTAGTTTTTTTATGTCAATATATTTGAAGAGAGTTCCTCGTTCTATTTGTCTATTGAAGGATATTGTATGTCTGTTGTATGTGTTATGTATTTACAGAGCTTGCCATTTTTGTTAAAATAATAAATAGAAAGAGGGTGAGAGTATGTCAAAGACGAGTATGAGCATCCGTTTGGATAGTGAGGTTAAGGAGCAGGCTCAACAGGTATTTAGTAATTTGGGAATGGATATGACAACGGCTATTAATATTTTCCTTCGTCAGGCTATTCAATATCAGGGATTACCTTTTGATGTTAGGCTAGACGAAAATCGGAAGTTGCTCCAAGTATTAACGGATTTAGACCAAAATCGTAATATGAGCCAGTCTTTTGAATCAGTCTCAGACTTGATGGAGGACTTACGTGCTTAAGATTCGTTATCATAAACAGTTTAAAAAAGATTTTAAGTTGGCCATGAAGCGTGGTTTGAAGGCAGAATTATTAGAAGAAGTTTTGAATTTTCTGGTTCAAGAAAAAGAACTTCCTGCCAGATATCGTGATCATCAACTGGCAGCATCCAAGCACTTTCAAGGAGTTCGTGAGTGTCATATCTAACCAGATTGACTTTTGGTATATAAAGTAGACAAGTCGGAATTGATTTTAAACTTGCTGAGGACAGGCAGTCATAGCGACTTATTTTAATAAATTTTAAGGAGTTCAAGATGAAACTAAAAATTTTTGCGGAAGATAAACCAGCTCAAAAAGTTTTTGACTATCAGCTAGAACTTGCTGATCAAACAATTCTTCTATCAACAGCACTCTTGTCTGGTGCCATTGCTTTAGCAGGATTACTTTCTGCTTTGAAAGAAAAATAGAAAAGGA
>CALHBZ010000298.1 GCA_937930605.1 Streptococcus oralis | reverse complement strand
TACAGAACTAAATCCTTCGGATAAATTAATTGTCTAACTTTTTGGGGTCAGTACAGTCCTCCCTTGATTTTTTTAGTCTTCTTTCTTAAATGAGTTTTTAAGACCTTCAACGGCACCTTCTACAGCACCTTTAGCATCTTCAACAACCTCTTTTGCTTTGGCAACTGTTTTTTCTACAGCACCTTCTGCTTCTGTTTTGCTATCACCAGTAACCTTACCAAATCCTTCTTTGATAGCACCAGTTGCCTGTTCCAATTTATTTTCAAGTGACATAGCTCTGTCTCCTTTGCTTTTAATACGATAAACGTTATCGCTTACATTCAGTTTATACTTATTCTTTAGCAAAGTCAAACAATCTGCTCAAAAGCAAACAATTAAGGCAAATAGAAAGACAAGCATTCCTTGTCAAAATCAACAGCCAACTCATACTTCCCTTCTTCGTTTTGCACAACATAGCCTAGGACGACCAAACTATCCACAAAGATATCACGGCGTTTCTGCATGAGCTGGTCCTTTTTGAGGAACTTGAGTAAAAACGTCGTCATATACTTGAGAGCATACTCAGGATTGACATCTCCTAAAATGGCATATAGTTCCTGCTGTTTTTGTGTCAAAGGATAATGATTCTTGACCTTGTAGAAATAATTCGACAGGGTCATCTTTTCTCTTGCAAAATCCGTAGATTCGACTAAAATGGCTGCATTGGTTTGATTGCGCAATTCTGTCTCAAAAGTCTTCTCTAGCAAGGCTTGATATACTGGACTATCCTCTCTGATAAAAATTTCTTGGTCAAGGGCTAAATCATCCGTAGATTCTAAAAAAGGGAGATTGAGCGAATAGTGTTTGTTTTCCCTTAGGATCAAGCCTGCCTTTATATACTCTTCCATAAGCTTATCAACTGATACATCTGGAAACTGAGCCTTGATTTCTCGTAGGATCACATCGTCACGCCGGTCCAGATAGTCAACCAAATCTATAAAAAATGGCTGTCGAGTCAAACGAGACGGATTAAAAATCTGAATCATGAAGATTCCTTTCTTTACATTCTAAAAGAGGAGATGCCGCCAACTGACTAGGATTGGTCCCCGGCTGGTTCAAAGGCACAGGAAGTTCGAGTTTCCTATAATATTCTCTCCAAAAATCACTAATCTCCTGCTCCCCATCTCCAAATTTCATCGGAACGCTTTCAAAAATAGGTAGGATTTCAGCGATATACTGGGAGCAGTAAAAGCCAGATCCATCTGGATAAAAAGAGGTATTATAGGGTGCACCTAAATGTTTGCTAGCTCTTTCCTTTACCAAGTCAGCTGCAATATCTGGGTAGGTATAAAGGTCATAGAGATGAGTTGGTTCAAAAAATTCTGCTGGGTCTTGACAAATGACACCTGCTTGCCCACTAGCATGATAGATCAAACCGTCCAAAAAGATAGCAACATGACTATAGTTCCCAGTCGAAGCTTGGATAGCCTGCCCCATATCTGAAAGATCCTTCACAAAAATCAAATCGCCATTTTCTAACATCTTTCTCTCCTAGAAAAAAAGGAGCCAAAACCCCTTTAGCTATAAGGAAACTAACGTCTCCTCATTTCAATTATCACTCAGACTATTAGGCATTAAAGCTTTCTGTCAACTGAGGCACCACTTGTTTCTTACGTGAAACGGCACCTGGAAGAAAAGCATGGTTGTTTTCAAGTTTGAAGTTAAAGGCTGCTTCAACCTTGTCCATGTTTGATCCAAGAGCAAGGATTTCTGAGTTTGAGTTGACGATATCTGTAATCATCAAGACAAAGTCAGAGTAGCCATTTGCGTCATTAGCTGCTTGCATTGCAGCTTCAATTTCTGCTTGACGTTCCAAGACTTCAGCAATATCAACTGTGTTTACTTGGGCAACACGGACCTTATTTCCGTTGAGTTCAAAAGTCTTAGCATCGATGTCAATCAATTCTTCAGCAGATTTGCTAGCCAAGTTGGTACCAGCCTTCAGCATAGCGAGACCGTACTCTTCCAAGTTCACGCCTGCCAAGTCAGCTAATTCAGGAGCAATAATTTTATCAGATGGGTGAGTTGTTGGTGATTTCAAAAGAAGGGTATCTGAAATCAAACCTGAAAGCATCAAACCTGCAATTTCTTTAGGAACTGCTACACCGTGTTCTTTGAACATGCGGTAAACGATAGATGAAGCTGATCCAACTGGCTCCAAACGCATGTAGAGGGGGCTTGCAGTTTCAAAGTTAGCTACACGGTGGTGGTCTACAACACCATAAACTTCTACTTCAGCGATATCTGATACAGACTGTTGGAATTCATTGTGGTCAGTCAAGATAACTTGCTCTGCCCCTTCTGCTTTAGCAGATGTGATGACGCGTGGTGCTTCTACACCAAAATAGTTCAAAACAAAGGCTGTTTCTTCATTAGGAGTTCCAAGTGCTACTGCTTCTGTGTCCAATCCATAAGCCTCTTTTGCAAGGTAAGCAAAGGCTACAGATGACCCGATGGCATCTGAGTCTGGATTTTGGTGACCAAATACTAGAATCTTAGACATGATAATACCTCTTTAAATTTATTCATCTTATTTTAGCATTTTTTTCTTCTTTTGACAAAAGTAAGAGGAGTCAAAGGACTCCTCATTAGATATCAATATGATTGGCCAGATTTTTCTCTTGATTTTCAGATAAAAATCGTTCTTTCTGTGGACGTTTCTTGCGTTTGAGGAGAGCCTCCGCAGACATGGCTTCTTCCTTGCTAGCAAAACCCTCTACATAGATGAGTTTGACTGGAAGGCGTGCTCGGGTATACTTGGCTCCCTTACCACTATTATGAACGGCAAGGCGTTTCTTCACATCTGTCGTGTAACCAGTATAGTAAGAACCGTCACGGCACTCCACCACATACATATATGCCTTATGATCCATAGTAAATCTCTTGAATTTCTGGCGTATAGGAACCATCATCATTGTGAACAATGAGGGGTGGCAAGACCTTGAAGCCACTCGTCGATCCATCCTTGATAGCTTCGATTAAGAGCATATTTGCCTCCTTCTCTCGTTTAGGATAGACAAATTGCAGGCGCTTAGGTGCCAAATTGTGACGTTGAAGCATGTCTAGAATATCCAAAAGTCGATCTGGACGGTGAACCATGGCCAAACGACCATTAGACTTGAGAATACTCTGGGCACTTCGACAGATTTCCTCTAGATTAGTTGTAATTTCATGTCTAGCTAAGAGGTAGTGTTCACTCTCATTGAGATTGGAATGCGGGTCCACCTTGAAATAAGGCGGATTGCACAAAATCATATCCACCTTACTTCCTTTGATGTGAGCAGGCATATTTTTCAAATCATCGCAAATAACCTGCATCTGCTCTTCCAAGCCATTCAACTGAACCGAACGCTCAGCCATATCCGCCAAGCGCTCCTGAATCTCCACAGAGAGAATTTTGGCCTTGGTACGACTACTTGCAAAAAGTCCAACTGCACCATTTCCAGCACAAAAGTCCACAATTAAGCCATTTTTAGGAAAGCGAGGAAAGCGTGACAAGAGAACGCTATCCACCGAATAGCTAAACACTTCTCTATTTTGAATGATCTTGATATCTGTCGAAAAGAGCTGGTTGATTCGCTCTCCTGGTTTTAATAATTGTTCTTCCATATATTAATTTTAAAATACGAAATCTAATAGACTAGTTTTTCTCTTTCAGATTGTTGAGGGCTTCCCTTGTCCAGATTGGCATCATTCGGCTAAGAGGTGCAAAACCGTGCTTGATACGGTCATTTGAAAAACGTCTCCGTCTTGGCAGTTGGTGTTTTTCTTCCTCCAGAGTGCGAATAGATAGACTGGCTTTACCTGAAAATTCGTCCAAATCAACAACCTGAACTTGCACTTCTTCACCAATTTTCAAAACTTCATAGATATTTTCGATAAATCCTGTCCGAATTTCTGAAATATGAATCAGCCCAATCACCCCTGTCTCTAATTCGACAAAGGCACCATAGGGCTGAATTCCTGTAATACGCCCCTTTAGCTTATCACCAATTTTCATATTAGTCCTCAATTTCAATCGTTTCAATTACTACATCTTCAACTGGCTTGTCCATAGCACCAGTTTCAACAGCTGCAATGGCATCCAAGACTGCAAAAGATTCTGCATCGACCAATTGCCCAAAAACAGTGTGACGGCGGTCAAGGTGAGGAGTTCCGCCTTGCTCTGCATAAATCTCAGCGATTGGTTCTGGCCAACCACCACGCGCAATCTCTTTCTTAGAGTATGGCAAGTGTTGGTTTTGCACGATAAAGAACTGACTGCCATTGGTATTTGGCCCAGCATTGGCCATAGACAGAGCCCCACGAACATTATAAAGTTCTTCAGAGAATTCATCTTCAAAAGCATCTCCATAGATAGATTCTCCTCCCATACCAGTACCAGTTGGGTCTCCACCTTGGATCATAAAGTCCTTGATGATGCGGTGGAAAATGACACCATCATAGTAACCATCTTTTGAAAGAGCGACAAAGTTAGCTACTGTTTTGGGAGCTTGCTCAGGGAAGAGCTTGATACGTAAGTCCCCGTGATTTGTCTTAATGGTCGCTAGCGGACCTTCTACTGTTTCAATGTCTACTTGTGGGAAACACAATTCTTTTTCTACTAAACCAAACTTAGTTAAGGCATCAAAAACACCATCTTCTTCTACTGTTTTTGTAGTATAATCTGCTTTTTCTTTGATTTTTTCATGGGAAACTCCCATGGCAATACTAATTCCTGCATAATCAAAGAGTTCCAAGTCATTGAGACCATCTCCAAAAACCATGATATTTTCTGGTTTCAAGCCTAGATGCTCCACAACCTTAGCTACACCACTTGCTTTTGATCCTGAAATGGGCACAATATCAGATGAATGTTCGTGCCAACGCACCATGCGAAGTTTATCTGATAAGGACTCTGGTAAATACAAGTCATCCCCTTTATCCTCAAAGGTCCACATCTGGTAAATGTCCGCTTTTTCATGAAAGTCAGGATCCACATCCAAGTTCGGATAAATCGGATCAATAGCCTCACTGATCAGTTCTGTTCGCGTGGAGAGTTTGGCGTCATGACTACCAACCAAGCCGTACTCAATCCCTTCTCGCTTGGTCCAAGAGATATACTCCTCAACATCTGACTTATCAATCTGATGTTGATAAATGACATTTCCTTTTTTATCTTCTATATAGGCACCATTCAAGGTTACAAAAAAGTCAGGCTTGAGATCACGAATCTCTGGAACGACACCGAAAATACCACGCCCAGAAGCAATTCCTGTTAAAATTCCTTTTTCACGCAACTGCTTAAAGACAGTAGGAATTGTATTCGGAATAAAACCTGTCTTTGACGCACGCAGGGTATCATCGATATCAAAAAAGACGATTTTAATCTTCTTTGCCTTGTATTTTAATTTTGCATCCATCTCTCTACCTCTTTCAATCTAACTCTTTCCATTATACCATAAAGTAGAGAAATCCCACATCTCCAAAAAATTCGCTATCTCTTATTCTAATTCCTTGGATAAGTACAGAACTAAATCATCATTATTTTGAATAGTGGCATTCATTTCCAAAGGTTGGTTTCGATACCAAACGCCTGAACCATCTGGAATATAGCCTCTCTTGATGTACAATCTCTGGGCAGCTCCATAGCCTGAGTGCAAACCTACACCTAACGTCACTTTGTCCGAAAAAAGCTTTACTCGTTTTTCTGCTTCTTCTATCAAGAGATTGCCAATACCTTGGTTTTGAAAGGCTTCAAAGACATTGAAATCTGACAGTTCTGGAGCCATTCCAGCAAAGGGTCCCTGCTTAGCATCAGGTAAAATAGTAATGTAGCCCGCTACTACACCAGTAAGGTCAGCAATTAACACTTCCCTCTCTCCACTTTCCTGCTCCTTAAAGTATCGAGTTAAAATCTCCTCTCTACTTGGCCAACCTTGGCTAGTAAATCCTCGAGAGAGATCTTTAATGTCAGATTCTTGCATTTTTCTAATTGAACACGTCGTCTTCATAAGCTGCTCCTTTAAAACTTTCTCCTACCATTATAGCACGATAATAAAAATAAAAAGAAATAACCTAGTAAGAAAAAAGCATCTTAGTAGGTCAAAAGTAGCTCTGTCCAACAGAACCCCGTAAAAGTCTGAAAAAGAGGTTCAACCGAATCTGAAAAAAGAACCGGGTTAATCAGAAAAAGAGGTCCCTCGGACCTGACTCGCCTTCTCATTTCAAAGCTCGTGAAAAAAAGACCCTCGTGTGAACTGCACCCCAAAAGTTAGACAGAAAAAATCTAACTTTTGGGGTGTTTTA
>CALHBZ010000297.1 GCA_937930605.1 Streptococcus oralis | reverse complement strand
AACCTGTACGTTTGAAACGTTTAGCTGATGCGCGGTGTGTTTTTTGTTTTGGCATGATTTTTTCTCCTTTATTTAACTTTCTGACAATTATTTTTTGTCAGTTGCTGGCGCCAACTGCATGAACATTTGGCGTCCATCCATCTTAGCTCGTTGTTCGATGATCGCAATATCTTGTGTTGCTTCAGCAAACTCGGCTAAAACTTTTGCACCAATCTCTTTATGGGTGATCATACGCCCTTTGAAGCGAATAGATACCTTAACTTTGTTCCCTTTTTCAAGGAACTTGCGAGCATTGCGAAGTTTCGTTTCGAAATCACCCTTATCGATAACTGGGCTCAAACGAACTTCTTTCACGGTCACAACGCTTTGTTTTTTGCGTTGTTCTTTTTGTTTCTTCTGGTACTCAAATTTGAACTTACCGTAGTCCATAATTTTAGCAACAGGCGGTTTTGCTTGGGGTTGAATCAATACCAAGTCAACATTCGCACTATCAGCCAATGCTTGTGCTTCGCTGAGTGGCTTAATGCCTAGCTGTTCTCCCTCAAGACCGATCAAGCGAACTTCACGTACACGAATTTCATCATTGATGAATAAGTCTTGCTTTGCTATGGTTTTCACCTCTTTTTTATTATTAGAGAAAAACAAGAACGGGCCTGTAATGATACAAGCCCGCACGTTATGATAGCGTTTCTTAGAAACTTTTCATCCGTAGGGCCAGGCAACTTGATGTCACAAGGCGAGAAGCTCTCACTTCTGCTTTTCTCAACTTTTATATGATACCAAGTTTTCTATCCCTTGTCAAGATAAAAAGTCGTTTTTTCAAAAAACTTTCTGTTTTCTTCTTGATGTCCGCATCAAAAAGAGAGAACCTTGTTGGTTCCCTCCCTGTGTTAGTTTTTTCACCTTCCGTATAGGAATGCTAAGAGCAATTAACGACTTCCTTTTTACGTGAACTTCCCCATCTTTCAATAAATAGAATCCCCGCTAACAAAAGGATAATCAGGCAAGGTAGTAAGACCATCCCCATGCTCCAATTCAGATTAACATTATCAATTTGCTTAGGTAATCTTCCAGATAAAATCTCCACTGAACGCAAGTAAGTAAAGGGAATTAGATGGGCAATACTCTGAAGAGGTTGGATCGTTTGGATACCAAACAACAAGCCAACAATCCCAATGAGTGAAAGAAAGAGGACGGGCATTTTTTGCTTGAAAAAGTAAGCAATCAAGTAGACGACTTCCACAATGACAATAAAGGCTAAGAAAGTTAAGAGCAAGCTAGGAAATAACACATCCTGTATCTTCCCAATAGTTACCTCTTGATTCGCTAAGCTATAGATTGGGTAGGGATAATCTAACTGTCCAAAACCACTTATCAGACTTCCCACTAGAAAAGAAAAGCCACAGATTCCGATAAACAGCACGGTTACATAACCCACCCCAACTCCAAGAGAGGACATGGCAAATGTCACTTTTGAAAAAGGATATAACTGAGCTGTATCGAGATTATTTTGATATCTTTCCGCGAACAGTTGTGTTAGCATAAAGATAATAGCAATCACAAACAAGGTCGGGATGATCGTCTCTAAAATCCAGACAATCTGATCAATCCCGTGGGTCGGAAACTCCAAAATATGTGCTTTTATGTTTAAGGGATACAGGGCTTGGTAAATCTTTCGTTGGCGGTCAACTGACATTTTAAATTCAGAGTCAGAAGTCGGTTGATTTGACACAACTTCATAATTCTTCTCTTCATCTTGCCACTGCAAATAGTAGGCTTCTTTCCAGCGCCCTTCTTTTAATAAATTCAGAATTTCTGTCTTTCGCTTCAAAAGATTTTTTTGCGATTCTAAATTACTTTTAGCAAACTGGTATTCCTCCGAGCTGGTGTCAGATATTTGGGAGAGTTTCTCTTCATATCCATTGATGACTCTCTCATCTTTTACAAGACGGGTTTCCAACTCGCTCTCCAAGCTGTGTGAGTTTGCAGTCTGACTATTTAAATAAAAGGTAACACCGAGTACAGATGCAAATAAAAGTAAGATAATCCAGTTTAAACGACTTTTGAAAACTTTCTTTAATAAAAATAGGCTAATATCTTTCATAACGGAACCTCTTCTATCTGCCCCTGACGAATGGTTACCATGCTATCGCAAATCTCCACTAACTCCTCTTTGTAGTGGGAACTCAAAAGAACCAGCTGTTCTTTTCTATCGATTTGTGCCAGCCTATCAAAAAACTTCTGTCGATAATATTCGTCTAAACCATTTGTTACCTCATCCATGAGCCAGCATTTCGCCTGACTGAGGAAATACATAGCAATCACCAAGCGTTGCTTCATCCCTAAGGAATACTTGCGGATGGGAAGGTTGATATAGTCAGACATTTCCCAATAGGCGATTTCGTCCCCCAAGTTTAGGTCTGACTTCCAGATGTTTTTTATGAGACGAAGGTAGTCCATCCCACTTAAGTTTCCATCCAGCCATTCAACGCTCTCATAATAAAACAAAGAAGGAGGGGCTGCGATATGTCCACTACTAAGGGGAAGCAGTTTGCTCACAGCTCGGAACAGGGTCGTCTTTCCCGAGCCATTGATAGCAAGAAGGCCATAAATCCTGCCCTTTTCAAATGTGAAATCAACATCTTGTAAGATGACTTGTCGCGTTTTTAAGGTAACATGAGTAAGAGTTAACATATCCAGCCCTCCTTTTTCTCACTCTTTAACGATTAATAGTTTCCGCTGTAATGGTTTACTACCTTATAACGATTGTAGTTCCAGCCTCCGCCAATTTTATACTCATCGTAGCCTTTACAACGAGATCCTGATGGGATGTAAATATATTGATAGTTGTGATAATTCATACTATACTTCAAAGCGGTATTCCAATCATACCGATAAGTTTTAAGAACACTCACAGCAGATACACTGGATTGAAAAAGACTAATAGATAATAAACTAGCTAATAAAACGACTTTTGCTGATTTTTATGTTTTCATTGCATTTATATTTTTTTCTTGAAAGCGCTTTAATTATATCATTTTTCTCGGTATTATGCAACAGATTTTCTGTTTATCTCACTAATATATAACATTTTTCTTTCTAACGAACGCTTTCAATTCGCCAACTCTTCCATCCTTTAAAGCGAGTGGCTCCTTGCTGATCGGTTCGGTAAATCTTACTCTTGATGGATTCCAGTCGTGTCAAGGTTTCCTGATGGGGGAGCTTCACACGATTGTTCTTTCCAACTGAGATGAGTGTAATTTCTGGTTTGAGTTTTTCTAAAAAGACCGAACTTGATGATGTTTTAGCACCATGCTGCCCGACTTTCAAGACATCCACCTCTAAGGTAGGGTGTTGCTTTAAAAGTTCCTTCTCTCCCTTCTCTTTCAAGTTTCCAGTAAAGAGAAAGTGCTTATCCAAGAGTTTCCCATAAAGAACAAGGGTATCATCTAGATTAGCTTCTCCATTTTCCCTTGTAGATAACACTTCTAACTGACTTCCAAAAATGGATAACTTGTCCCCAACTGTCACACTTCGCACCCTGGTGTTAGTCGCTTGTAGTTCTGCCACAAATTCCTTCTGTGTCAGACTCCCTTTTGATACTAAAATCTCCCCGACATGGAAAGCCTTGGTCACCTCCAGCAAATCACCAACATGTTCTTTATCAGTGTTGGTCAAAATTAGCTGGTCAATCTTGGCTACTCCGCGATTTTTAAGATAGGGAATCAAGGTTCGCTGGGCATTGCTGGTTGTCGCCTTTTTTTGCCAATTCTCAACTTTCTTATCAGATTCTGCCTTGCCTCCTACATCTATGAGAATGGTTTTACCAGTTACATCCCGTAGGAAAATACTTTCCCCTTGCCCAACATCCAGCATGGTGATTTCATTTTCAAGTGGATGCTTGATCAAGAAAAAGAGCCCCACAAGAAACAAGCTTAATCCTGCTACTCTTTTGATGTTTTTCCTCATGTCATAGACCAAGGCTAATGAAACTAAGAGAAGAATCAAAAGCCATGCGGTGGGTTGTCCAAATACCAAAGGCCTGCTTGTCAGCTGTGATACCAAGCGAATGATGCTCTCCAACCATTCAAAGATAAGGTTAAATTGAACGGCAGGATAGACAAAAGAAAAGGCAAACAAGATAGATAAGAGTGGTAAGAAAATCAAGTCAAAAAGAAAGGAAAATACAAAGGTCAAAAGGATAGACCAAGGCTGAAATTCTGCAAAATAAAAGGAAAGAATGGGCAATATTCCCAAGGAAATGACCAGACTTTCTCTGGCAACAGCCTTGAGCCCCTCTCCTTCTTTGCTTGTCATGGTCAAGATAAAAGCGTAAGCACAGGACAAGACACCTCCTGCCGTTAGGAAAAAGTTGGGCATAATGATAAAGAGGACAAGAACCGTCAAGGCAAAATTGTCCAAGCTCTTAACACCATGTTGGGCTAGTAACTTTTGCAAGAGGCTGCGGATGACCGAAGCTGAGAATCCTGTCAGACCTGCATAGACCAAAGAGAATGGATAAGCCAACCATTTCCACTTTTCTTGAGTTAAGCTCAATCGCAAGAGGAGTTTCTTAAAGGCATCCATAAAGAAACCTACCTGCATACCCGACAATGCAAAAAGGTGGATAATTCCTAGACTGGAATAAAGCTCGTTCATCTCCTCGAAGTCCGTATCCAGATGTCCTAGCAACAGCCCCGTCATGTAGTTGCGCATAGGATCTGGAAAGTTCGTCTTGATCCAAACTACGGCCTTTCGACGTAAACTGGACAGATTTTCTCCTATATCCCAACTGCTAACCTGTTTAAATGACTGGATTTTTTTGATATTGAGAGTCTGGTAAATTCCCTGAGTCTTCAGGTAGGCTTGGTAGTCAAATCCACCAAAATTTCTCTGCCCTTCTGGCTCGGACAGTTTTCCTTCTAGTTCTATCTCATAAATATCTGTCAAAGCTTGAAATTGCTCTTTCTCCTCCTCGGACTGGAGTTTATAATAGACTTGAAAAATGCGTCCATCAGACTTGCCTCGAAAGGACAGGCTATCTCCATTGACTTTGATAGTATCTGGTAAAATCCTCACCTTTTCAACATAAGCGACTAAGTTTTGACTAGCTTGTGTCTGGTGCCAAGTTTGAAATAGAAACCAGACTCCAAAACAACTACAAATCGCTAGAACTTTGCCTCCAGATTTCCAAGGAAATTGAAAAAAGAGGCAGATCAGCAAAAAAACAAAGCCTAGTAAAGCAAGATAGGACGCTGAGAAAATGGCATAGTAAAGCCAAAGTAACAAAAAGCCCAGATAGATTAAGGGGATAGGAAGACTCTTAATCCACTGTAACATAGTCTTTTAACTTTTCTATGGTCTTTGCGCCAATACCAGAGACCTTCTTGAGTTCGTCTACCGACTTGAACTTGCCATTTGCCTCACGATGATCGATAATATCCTGGGCTCGTTTTCCTCCCAAACCTTTGACCTGCTTGAGCTCTTCCAGACTAGCTTTATTTAGGTTGACCTTCTTATCCTTACTTGTAGAAGGAGTCGTTCCCGAACCAGTCTGCTGACTAGTTGCTTCTTCCCCCTTTGTCGGGACGTAAACTAGAGCCTCGTCGCTGACTTTCTGGGCTAAGTTGAGCGACTTGCTATCTGCTTGCTCTGTCAAGCCACCAGCCTTCTGAACAGCATCATTGACCCGACTTCCTACTGGCAAATCATAAATCCCTGGCGATTTGACAGCACCTTTGACATCCACTGTAACCAAATCTTGTTCAGGGGACTCTTCCTTTTCTTCCTTCTTCACTTCTTTTTCAGACGATGAATCCTTTGAAACAGCTGCAACTTCAGCCTGCAAATTTGTTTCTTTCACAGATGTTTGTGAACTTGGTTTTAGCAGGAAAAAGCCGCCTAAGGCCAGACCCAAACCTGCACAGATGACAATGATTTTATACTCTTTGATTTTCTCGATAATTGCTTCCATATTTTCTCCTCTCTTTGATTATTCGTAAGAGGAAGAAAAAACAGTCGAAAATTTCTTTTCAACTGCTTATTTATTTGCAAAATAGTCTTCCTTGGTCAAGACATAATGAACTCTTGTAACGATTCGACCTGGCTCTTTTTTGTCCATTCTGGCATAAGGTTCTTCGTGGGAAAAACGCATACCTGATTTCTGCATCACCTTTTCTGATGCAGGATTATCCTTGTCGTGAAGGGCAGTCAACTTGTTCATTCCAATCTTCTCAAAAGCCAGCTCAATCACGGCTCGAGTGGCTTCTGTTGTCAATCCTTGCTTCCAATACTTTTTATTGATAATGTAGCCAATAGCTGCCTTTTTTAAGACTGTGTCAATCTTGTGCAGGTCAATGGTACCGATAAACTGACCACTGCTTTTTAGTTCGATTCCCCACCGTCCCAAGGGATTGGCCAAGTAGAACTGAGCAATATTGTTCTTAGTTTCTTCCAAACTTTGATTGGTTGGAAAAGTGTAGCGTGTATTTTCTCTGTCTGAGGCATACTGAAACATAGCTTCTGCATCGTCCAAAGTTACAGGTCTAAGCACTAAACGTTCTGTCTCGACTATTGGATACTGGGCTAGTTTTAAAAAGATTGATTCCATCTTATCTCCTTTCGTTTCAAAACCGAATCCCTCTTAATCTCTAAGTTTTCAACTACAAAAGGGTCTGCTATATTCTTCGTATTCTTACAACATCTAAGGATTTTAGCTTATCTAGATTTATTTCGTTTTTCCAAATAAATCTTTAGTAATTAAGGATAATCCCCCGAAACCTATAAAACCTGTATTCCTATCGTCAAAGTAACCTTCACGGAATAAAACAATTCCACCACTACTAACCACATTCTCAATATACTCGCTATTTTCAGCTATTATCTTTGAAAAACCTGACTGTAAAAAAGTTGTAACTTTAAGTCCCTCCGGCAACAATAATAAATGAGCTGTTAGTTTTACTAGCAAGATTGAAACAATGTCTGAAACAGACTCTCTATCTGATATTTGAATTCCACCAAAAAATTTCACTTTATTATTCTTCGTAATCATAATCTCTTCAGAATAAATTGCATTCCTAACCTCTAGGTGTTGCTTTTTTAGCAATTTCCAAAGTTTATAATATTGGATTATTCTAGTATTATCATTAAAGCAATCATCCCCTAATACTAAGTATAGATTAAAATTATTTTTAGCTGAATAGTCATATAATTGCGAAATCAAATACTGTAAATACTCCTCCCTTCTTCTATAGTCACCAATTATCTCCCAACGTCTTACATGAATTTTTTGTACTGACATAAAGTTGAGAGAAGAAGTATCAGCATTGACTTCTGTATGGATTATCATAAAACTTTCTCCTATCCTAACTTATATATTTTCCTACTAGCTTAGCAAAAAAAGCTCATCAAAGCAAAAGTTTTTCTTGATTTTTGAAGCGGTTTCATATAAAATAAAACCATCACATTTTTGATTTATGAAATGGAATGTGACAACTAAAATAATCCCGTCAATTGAAAGGTAAGTTATCTCTATGTTAATTGGAATTCCAAAAGAAATTAAAAATAATGAAAACCGCGTTGCCTTGACACCTGCTGGTGTCTATAGCCTAGTTAGCCGTGGTCATCGTGTCCTCATCGAAACAAATGCTGGTCTCGGTTCAGGATTTACTGATGCAGACTATCAAAAGCAAGGTGCTGAGATTGTCGCTACTGCTAGTGAAGCTTGGGCAGCAGAGTTAGTCGTGAAAGTAAAAGAGCCATTAGCTTCTGAATATGCTTACTTGCGCGACGATCTTCTCCTCTTCACCTACTTGCACATGGCCGCTGCGCCAGAATTAGCAGGTGCCATGCTAGCAGCCAAAACAACAGGAATTGCCTATGAAACTGTTCGTGATAATCAAGGACATCTGCCACTCCTCGTTCCTATGAGTGAGGTTGCAGGTCGTATGGCGGTGCAAATCGGAGCTCACTTCCTTACTAAGCAAGCTGGTGGCTCTGGTGTTCTACTTGGTGGTGTACCAGGTGTTCCAAAAGGAAAAGTAACCATCATCGGTGGCGGTGTCGTCGGTACACATGCTGCCCGTATCGCCCTTGGACTTGGTGCTCAAGTAACTATTTTAGATATTAGTGCTAAACGTCTTTCAGTCCTAGAAGATGTTTTCGGAAACCAAATCCAAACTCTTATGTCTAATTCATTCAACCTCGAAGCAAGCGTGAAGGATGCTGATGTGGTAATTGGAGCGGTCCTCATCCCTGGTGCCAAGGCACCAAAACTGGTAACAGATGAGATGGTCAAACAAATGCGTCCAGGATCTGTCATCGTTGACGTTGCCGTTGACCAAGGCGGTGTTATCGCAACAGCAGATCGTGTGACAACGCACGATGAACCCGTCTATGAAAAACACGGTGTACTCCACTATGCTGTTGCCAACATCCCTGGCGCCGTAGCCCGTACTTCTACCATCGCCCTGACCAATGTCACTCTTCCTTATATCGAAGCTTTGTCTGACAAAGGATTCGCACAAGCAATCTCTGAAGACGAGGGCTTACGTCAAGGAGTTACAACTTATCAAGGTTACTTGACCAGTCTTCCAGTTGCCCAAGGGCTAGATAAGGACCACACTTCGATTGATGAACTTGTCTAAAGACATTAACTAGTTAACATAAATACAAGAAAGAGCAGTCTCATCTCAACTGCTCTTTTTCTTGATTTTCTGGTATCGAAAAATATCCACAAAAACCATATATTCTCTCAATTTTTCAATACCAACAAGAATGTTCCCAGAATGTAAAACCAACGATTATTAAAAATTCCTATTCTTTAACCAAACTCCTCATGTTAAGTTGGAAAGTGGAGAAGATTACGATTTATCATACTGTTTCTTATAACTAGACTAAAAACAACAAATTTTCTATCCTATACTATCTATAAACTAAAAGTCGCAAGAGAGACAGCGCTAGACTGAATTATCCTGCTCCAAAATGTCCCCACAGTATTGACTACTTGGTTAAATAGGTCTTCCTAAATTCACTCAACGACCGATAAAGATGCCCCATACGACTGCTATCGAGAAAAATTTTACCTGTCACCAGTTCCAACTGCATTCTTAACCAACATGAATCTAAAGCTCTGTTTTAACTGCCGTTTGCATATCTTGGGAGGAGGAACGGACTATGGAGTGACGAATGTAACCAATCTTTTCCTATGATATTCCAAACAGAGAAAGACCAAGTGAAGGGCATTAAAATGGAACATGTTTAGTCCCTACAATAAAATCCCTATCCAAGATAATTAAGCAAAATGTTTTTATTTTTTGTATTTTTGACAACTTTAAAGTTAGAATAGTCACTGGATATCAAAAAGAAGAGAACCAGTACGGCT
Organism: Streptococcus oralis; assembly: GCA_937930605.1. Lineage (GTDB taxonomy): Bacteria > Bacillota > Bacilli > Lactobacillales > Streptococcaceae > Streptococcus > Streptococcus oralis_CO. Next base: position 1,687 of record CALHBZ010000297.1, on the reverse strand, counting down.
CTCTTCAGAGTATGATTTCTTATTTACCAACAATAGTTGGCCGGGACTCATTTTTTCTTACAATTTACCTGCTACTGCATCCAGCAATTCCTGAATCTTAGCTTGGTTGCTTCCTCCTGCCATGGCCATGTCTGGTTTTCCACCACCACGTCCATCAACGATTGGAGCCAATTCTTTAACCAAATTACCTGCGTGGATATCTTTGCTCTTACTTGCTACAAGAACATTTACCTTGTCACCGATAGCTGCAACTAGGACTAGCACGTCAGAGTAGTCTTTTTGTTTCCAGTTATCTGCAAAGGTACGAAGGGCACCTGCATCTGATACAGATACTTGGCTCGCAATGTAACGGTATCCGTTGACTTCCTTCACATCCTTGAAGACATCACCTGCGGCCGCAGCTGCTGCTTTTTCCTTCAATTCTGCATTTTCTTTTTGCAATTGACGGAGTTGCTCTTGAAGGCCTTCTACTTTATGAGGTACTTCCTTGAGTTGAGGTGCTTTCAAAGTCGCTGCGACTGCTTTCAGAGCGTCTTCTTGCTCACGGTAGGCTTCAAATGCTTCCTTACCAGTCACGGCCAAGATACGGCGAGTTCCTGATCCGATCCCTTCTTCTTTGACAATCTTGAAGAGGCCAATCTCAGAAGTGTTGCCAACGTGGGTACCACCACAGAGTTCAACAGAGTAATCGCCAATCGTCACAACACGAACTTCCTTACCATACTTCTCGCCAAAAAGGGCCATGGCTCCCATTTCTTTAGCTGTCTCAATATCAGTCTCAACAGTTTCCACTGCGATTGCTTCCCAGATTTTATCATTGACTTGTTGTTCAATGGCACGGAGTTCCTCTGCTGTCACCGCTTGGAAGTGCGTAAAGTCAAAGCGAAGGAATTCGACTTCGTTAAGTGAACCTGCTTGCGTTGCGTGGCTTCCAAGGATATTGTGAAGCGCTGCGTGGAGCAAGTGAGTTGCCGTGTGGTTTTTCATGACACGAAGACGACGATTGGTGTCGATGCTAAGTGTGTATTCTTGGTTTAAAGCAAGCGGAGCATGGACTTCAACTGTATGTAGCGGTTGGCCATTTGGCGCTTTTTGAACATCTGTCACCGTAGCCACGATGTTTCCAGCAGCGTCCAAGATTTTACCATGGTCTGCAACCTGTCCACCCATTTCAGCGTAGAACGGAGTCTCAGCAAAGATGAGAGAGGCAGTTCCTTCAGAGACAGTTTCTACTTCTGCATTGTCCGCTACGATGGCCACCAATTTAGAAGACAATTGTGATGCTTCATAGTTAAAGACGCTCTCAACAGTGATGTTTTGAAGGGTTTCATTCTGCATACCCATTGAACCACCTTTAACAGCTGACGCACGCGCACGCTCTTGCTGTTCTTTCATGGCTGCTTCAAAACCTTCACGGTCTACAGTCATACCAGCTTCTTCGGCGATTTCTTCTGTCAATTCCACTGGGAAACCGTAAGTGTCATAGAGTTTGAAGACATCTTTCCCCGCGATAACGCTTTGACCCTTTTCTTTCAAATCAGCTACAATGGTTTCTGCAAAGTGTTGACCTGAATGAAGGGTACGAGCAAAGGATTCTTCCTCGCTCTTCACGATTTTCTCGATAAAGTCACATTTTTCAAGCACTTCTGGGTAGTAGCTTTCCATGATTTTTCCAACAGTTGGAACG
>CALHBZ010000296.1 GCA_937930605.1 Streptococcus oralis | reverse complement strand
TACAGAACTAAATCCTTCGGATAAATTAATTGTCTAACTTTTGGGGGTCAGTACAGTTTGAGTGGTTTTTGTTTTTTTCTAAACTAATACTTTTTAAGCAATTCTTGTACCATTTTATGAAGTTCTTCAATCCTTTCAGCCTGCTTCTCGACTAAACGCCTTTGCATAACTAATTCATTCTGTAGTTCATCTAATTTGGATTCTTCATTAGAATTTTCTTTAACAAAAAAATTAGTTAAGGCGGTAGTTAGCATCCCAATCGTTCCAATTCCCACTAGCATTAAGATTACTGCTAACCATTTCCCAAATATTGAACTTGGGACTATATCACCATAACCAACAGTTGTTACTGTAACAATAGCCCACCAAAGACTATCTGAGAAAGCCTTCTCCTCTACAACTGAGAAGATTGAGCTTCCAACAAATACAATAAATACATTGACATATAAGATATAAAGCAAGCCATTCGTTCGTAGTAATCTACTAGCTTTTCTTTCTAATTTTCCACTTAAGCCAATTATTCTTAATAACCTTGTAAGTTTAACTAATTTTGTTAATTTTGCTAAACGAAAAATACGTCCCAAACGGAAAACTGTAAAAATAGCATTTGATGGAAGGATTGCCAATAAATCAAAAATATTATCAATAATGAAACGAAATTTTTCTTTACTAGTAAAGAAACGCCATAGATAGTCTACTATAAACACTATCCAAATCATTAAATCAATAATATTGTAAGGCGGATTATGCAAATCTATAACATCCATAAATCCAAAAATAACTAGCACCACAGATATCAATGCTAATAATAATATGATTGTGTCATAGTAATCTGAAAATGTCCAAGTCTTCTTCAATTTATATTTCTCCATTATAATCGCTTATGAATTTATTATAGCATAAATTTAAAACTACGATTCATTAAAAATGAACACCACTTGGTGTTCATTTTTATATATCCGTTAAAGGTGTTGCAGTGTCTGGAGACGTATCGTAAACTTGAAAATCCACTCCTACTCCTAGATCTGCTTGAGCTAACTGATTGACCATGGTCATGTGGGCTAGTTCTTTAATATTATTCTCTTTAGACAAATGTCCTAGGTAAATCTTCTTGGTACGATTACCTAGTGTGCGAATCATGGCATCAGCACCATCTTCATTTGAGAGGTGGCCTAGGTCGGATAGGATTCGCTGTTTGAGTCGCCAAGCATAAGATCCCGCTCGTAAGATTTCCACATCGTGGTTGGACTCGATGAGATAACCGTCAGCATTCTCAACAATTCCTGCCATACGATCACTAACATAACCTGTGTCAGTCAACATGACAAAACTCTTATCATCCTTCATAAAACGATAAAACTGGGGTGCTGCGGCATCATGACTAACCCCAAAACTCTCGATGTCGATATCGCCAAAAGTTTTGGTTTTTCCCATTTCAAAAATGTGCTTCTGCGATGAATCCACCTTACCGAGGTACTTGCTATTTTCCATAGCCTGCCAGGTTTTTTCATTGGCGTAAAGGTCCATGCCATATTTGCGAGCCAACACACCGACTCCATGAATATGGTCTGAATGCTCATGTGTAATCAAAATTGCATCCAAATCTTCAGGCTTACGATTGATTTCACTCAAGAGACTTGTGATTTTCTTACCTGACAAGCCTGCATCCACTAATATTTTCTTTTTTGGGGTTTCCAGATAAAAGGAATTTCCACTGGAACCTGATGCTAAAATACTGTATTTAAAGCCTATTTCACTCATTCTAATCTTCTATTTCGTCCTCCCATATTTCTTCTTTTACGGCGTCCTTATCATAAGGGAGCACGATGGTAAAGGTTGAACCCTTACCGTATTCACTTTTGGCCCAAATAAAGCCATTGTGTTGTTTTATGATTTCTTTGGCAATGGCTAGACCTAGCCCAGTTCCACCTTGTGCACGACTTCTTGCGCGATCCACACGGTAAAAACGGTCAAAAATCTTCGGCAAATCTTGTTTTGGAATCCCTAGACCTTGGTCTTTGATGGATAAAATCATCTGGTCATCAGTGGTTTTCATGCTGACAGTGATTTTCCCACCATCTGGTGAGTACTTGATAGCATTGTTGAGAATATTATCAATCACTTGGGTCATTTTATCGGTATCAATCTCGATCCAAACAGAATTGATTGAGTAATCTCTAACCAACTCATATTTTTTCTCGTCATCCTGACTTCTCATCTTATCAAAGCGGTTGAGAATAAAGGTGATAAATGCCGTAAAATTAATCAACTCCACATCTAGCTGACTCGTCGCGTTATCAATACGAGAGAGATGCAAGAGATCTGTCACCATCCGCATCATACGGTTGGTTTCATCGAGCGAAACCTTGATAAAATCAGGGGCTACAGGGTCATACAAAGCTCCCTCGTCCAAAGCTTCAAGATAAGATTTAACACTGGTCAAAGGAGTTCTCAACTCATGACTCACATTTGAAACGAAGAGTCTCCGTTCACGTTCTTCCTTCTCCTGCTCGGTTGTATCATGTAAAACAGCAACCAAACCAGAGATGAAGCCAGACTCTCGGCGAACCAGAGCGAAACGTACACGAAGGCTTAGGTATTCACCATTGGCATCCTGAGAGTCAATCATCAACTCAGGAATCTGTGTAATCAGGTCACGCAGTTCATACTCATCTTCTAGTTTAAGTAATTCTAGAATACTTTTGTTGAGGACATCTTCTTTCTGCACACCTAGCTGTTTCTTAGCCATGTCGTTAATCATGGTAATCTGGCCACGACGATTGGTCGCAAGAACTCCATCTGTCATATAAGAAAGAATACTGTTAAGCCTTTTTGATTCTTGCTCCAGATTCTCCTGCGTTAACCGAATAACCTCAGACAAATCATTTAGATTATTGGTGATGTTGGTAATTTCAGAGCTTCCTTGCGTATCCAAAACTCGAGAATAATCCCCTGCAATCAAATCCTTAATCTTTTGATTTATCTCTTTTAAGCGTTTATTATCTCGGCGATTTTCTAGCAATAGCAAGGTAACCACCAAGATAAAGCCGACTAAAATCAAGATAAAGATAAAATCTCTGTTCAGAACGCTTTGTTTAATTGCTTCAATCATTATTTCTCATATAGTAACCAACACCACGACGGGTGAGGATATACTCTGGACGGCTTGGAGTATCTTCAATCTTTTCACGCAAGCGTCGGATGGTCACGTCCACTGTGCGAACATCACCAAAATAATCATAACCCCAAACAGTCTCAAGCAAGTGTTCACGCGTAATCACTTGACCAATATGGGAAGCTAGGTGATATAAAAGCTCAAACTCACGGTGGGTCAAATCTAATTCCTCGCCATATTTTTTGGCCACGTAAGCGTCGGGCAGAATTTCCAAATCGCCAATATGTAGGGGTTGGGATTTCTTTTCATCAGACTCTTGACTATCTGAAGAAAGGTCTGTACGACGGAGTAAAGCCTTGACACGCGCCTGCAACTCACGGTTTGAAAATGGCTTGGTTACATAATCATCTGCTCCTAGCTCTAAACCGATAACCTTGTCAAATTCACTATCCTTAGCCGAGAGCATAATGATAGGCACACTACTCGTCTTACGAATGGCTTTGGCCACTTCTAAACCATCGATTTCAGGGAGCATCAAGTCTAGAATAATAATATCTGGTTGCTCTGCTTCAAATAGCTCAATTGCCTCACGACCATTAAAGGCTGTTACAACTTCGTAACCTTCCTTGGTCATATTGAACTTAATAATATCTGAGATTGGTTTCTCATCATCTACAACTAATATTTTTTTCATATGTTCACCTTTTCTCTATCTATTATAACAAAAAAATGCAAAGAAGGCACAAATGGCTACTGTCAACCCTCATCTTCAAGAGCTCTTTCATAAGCCTGCCAAATCTTTTGTTGAGGTTTAGCGAGTGGGTAATCAGAAAACTCCTGAGGGGAGATCCAGCGAATTTCTCTGTCAGAAAACTGTTTTGATTCTGTCACCTGACCCGCTAGGATTTGAATATGCCATTTACGATGACTAAAGACATGCTTGACTTGTTCAAAAGCTTGATGGGACCAATTAACTTCTAAATCATAATCCTGCTCAAAAATTTCTTGGGGGGTTGGACCAAAAGCAACGCTTTTTTCAGCAACCTGAGCAAATAGATTCAGCTGTTCCTCTTCCTGTGAAAACTCCTCTACTTCTATCAAGGGAAAATGCCAAAAACCAGCTAGCAGTTTCTCACTTTCGTTTTTTTCAAGTAGATATTGACCTCGATCATTGCGCACAACCAAGGCCTTGAGATAGATTGGAAGAGGCTTTTTCTTGGGTTCTTTAATCGGATAAGAATCCATGGTTCCATTCTGATACGCTGCACTAAATTCCTTAACAGGACTTTCTTCTGGTCGAGGATTAACTGGAGCCTCTATATCAGAGCCCAAGTCCATCAAGGCTTGATTAAAGTCTCCCGGCCGCTCTGAATCAATCAAGATTTCCATCATAGCTTGGAAAATCTTTCGATTGCTGGGAACTCCGATATCATAGTTGACCTCAAACAGGCGTGCCAAAACTCGCATGACATTGCCATCAACTGCTGGCTCGGGTAGATTAAAAGCGATACTGGAAATAGCTCCCGCAGTGTAAGGACCAATCCCTTTCAAACTAGAAATTTCTTCATAGGTGTTTGGAAATTTTCCTTCAAAGTCAGTCATAATCTGCTGAGCTGCAGACTGCATATTGCGCACGCGGGAATAATAGCCCAGTCCCTCCCAAGCCTTCAGCAAGCGCTCTTCAGGAGCATTCGCCAGACTTTCAACAGTTGGAAACCAGTCCAAAAATCGTTCGTAGTAGGGAATAACCGTATCCACTCTAGTCTGCTGGAGCATAATTTCAGAAACCCAGATATGATAAGGATTTTTACTTCTCCGCCAAGGTAAATCTCTTTTGTTTTCATCGTACCAGTTGAGGAGTTTCTCACGGAAAGAGAAAATCTTCTCTTCTGGCCACATGTCAACACTGTATTCTTTCAAATCTAACATATATCTAGTATAACATAGAAGCTTCTAACTGTCCTTTTCTTAGCGCTAAAAAGCCTCTTCCCAAAGGAAAGAGGCCTTTTTCTTATTGATGAACTGCTTGAGCTGCTGTGATAAGGGTTAACTTGTACACATCATCAGAGTTACATCCACGAGAAAGGTCGTTAACTGGTTTGTTCAAACCTTGCAGAACAGGACCTACAGCCGCAAATCCACCAAGACGTTCCGCCATCTTATAACCGATATTCCCCGCTTCGATTCCTGGGAAGATAAAGACATTTGCTTGACCAGCAACGTTGCTACCTGGTGCTTTTAGAGCTGCAGTTTCGGGAACAAAGGCAGCATCAAATTGCAACTCACCATCAATCTCAAGGTCAGGACGCAAATCATGAGCAATTTTAGTCGCTTCCACTACCTTATCAACACTTTCGCCGAACCCTGAACCTTTAGTAGAGTAGCTCAGCATAGCGATTTTAGGTTCAATGCCAAACATCTTAGCTGTGATTGCCGAGTTAACAGCGATTTCAGCCAAAGCTTCTGCATCTGGATTGATATTGATAGCACAGTCACCAAATAGGTAGCGTTCTGTACCACGAACCATGAGGAAAGCACCTGAAGTACGGGTTACATTTGGACGAGTTTTTATGATTTGAAGTGCAGGACGAACGGTTGCGGCTGTTGAGTGAATCGCACCTGATACCATCCCATCAACCAAGCCCATGTGAACGAGCATAACACCAAAATAGTTGACGTCTTCACTCAAAATCTTACGAGCATCTTCTTCAGTCATTTTGCCTTTACGGCGTTCAACCAAGGTAGTTACCATTTCTTCAAATTGAGGATACTGTTGAGGGTCAATCACTTCATAACCATCCATAATCCCTTCGATTTCAAGATAAATTTTAATTTTTTCTGGGTTCCCCAGCAAAACAGGAACAACTTCTGTTTCTTTTACCAAGCGTTTGGTCGCTTGAAGAATACGAGGTTCTTCCCCTTCAGGGAGAACGATACGAGCATTTTTGCCAACAAGATTGGCTTTGAGACTTTCAAAAACTTCCATGAGTTTTCTCCTTTAAGAAATTAAATTATACTCAAAATAGATTTTAAAGAGTATTAGTTGATAACTGAATAATAAGATTATTAAAATCATCTGGCAAAGGGCTTTCCAGCTCCAGCTGATGCCCTAAGAAGGGATGATAAAAGGATAAGGAATGGCAATGCAGGGCCTGGCGTTGAATACCATCTTCTAGGCTGCCACCATAGAGATCATCTCCCAACAAAGGGAAGCCAATATGAGAAAAATGCACTCGGATCTGATGAGTTCGTCCAGTATGCAATCGAATATCGACCAAATGAATGTCTCCATAAGAAGCTACAACTTTGTAAGATGTATGGGCGTATTTTCCACCCTTGGCGACCCGTCTCGTGATAATGGAGTCCACATCACGCGCAATCGGGGCGATAATCTCCCCTTCTGGCTCCAAAAAACCATCTCCCTTAACCAAAGCGAAATAACGTTTTTCGATAGACTTTCGTTGCAGCTGCTTGTCTAATCGTGCATGAGCATAACCGTGTTTAGCAAAGAGCATCAAACCAGATGTATCTCTATCAAGCCTGGTCACGATATGAACCTGCTGGTTTTCATATTCCCGCTTGACATAATAACCCTTGATAAAATTGGCAATGGTATTGGAATGATTGACACTAGGAATAGAGGCTACTCCATAAGGCTTATTCAAAACCAAAAAGTGGTCATCCTCATACAAGATATCTAGAGGACGATCAATGGCTTCAAGTGTTTCAAAGCCTTCCTCTGCAGGGATGTCGATGGTCACCCTATCTCCAATATCTAAGAGATAAGTCGCATTCTGAGGTTGATCATTGACTAGGATAGCCCCACCTCGAAATTTAATCTTAGCCAAAAGTCCTTTAGAAACCTCGTGTTTCTTGAGAAAGGTTTTAACCTTGACATGTTCATCTGCGGTAAATTCGAACTTCATTCGTCCACCTCTCCGATGAAGGCATCTTTGACACGATTCCAGAAACTAGTGTGACTTGGAGTCGCTACGAAGTGAATCTTGTGATGGTCGATTTGGTACTCAATCCTTTCTATATTTCGGAAAGAATAGGTGCTATTGTCTACTGACAGCGTATGATAGTCATTACGAGTCGGTAAAAGCTCAATTTTGTCTTTCTTCGGAACGATAATTGAAGAACCTAAAGTCCGATAAACTCGATTGTTGAGACTCGCAATTTCAGTCAGTTGCAAGGCTTCAATGGTAGGATGCAAGACAGCTCCCCCCAAGGATTTGTTATAGGCAGTGCTTCCAGTCGGCGTTGAAACAGTCACACCATCTCCTCGAAATCGCTCGAACGGAACATGATTAATGATAATATCCGCAACCATGGTGCGATCTGATCGACGGATACTAGCTTCATTTAGAGCACGGAAGGTTTTTACATCTCCATTTTCAAGTGTCACTTTGACATTCAAGACTGGATAAGAAACCTTGGCACCAGTATCCAGTTGGAGATTGGTAACCAACTGATCCAACTCAAAATCGCGATAATCTGTATAAAATCCCAAGTGCCCTGTATGTACGCCAACAAATCGAACTTTATCTAACTGATTCTCATACTTATGAAAGGCAGACAAAAGCATCCCATCCCCGCCAATCGAAATGACGATATCGGGATTTGTATCATTAATTATAAAATGCTGTTTTTTGAGTTTTTCTCTCAGTTTATGTAAAACCTTCTGACTCTGTGGCTTTCTATTAGCTATGAGATCAACTCGCTTACCTGTATTCTTCATCTGTATCGTCACTATTTCCTACACCGTCGTTTAGTTTTCTACTCAAAGGATCAAAGAGCGCCTGCGCTTCCTGAATGTCATCTCGAATCTTACCCATTTCTTCATCCAATTGATGGGAAATTCTAGCTGTAATCTCCAAGCGTTTCTTGATCTCCTCTGGAAAATCCCCCTGATACTTATAATTGAGCGAATGCTCAATGGTAGCCCAGAAATTCATAGCCAAGGTCCGGATTTGAATTTCAGCCAGAATCGTCTTAACACCACTGATGGTGTCAACTGTATACTCTACCACCACATGATAGGAGCGATAGCCCGAAGCCTTCCGATGGGTGATATAATCCCGTTCCTGAACGACTCTCATATCATGGCGTTTGCGTAAAATTGCAACAACCTCCTGAACATCATCTACAAATTGAACCATGACACGCAGCCCTGCGATATCTTGCAAATCATTTTCCAGAGTTGCATAAGTAATTCCTCGACGAGCCATTTTTTCTTTGATACTTTCAATCGGCTTCACCCGTCCAGTAACAAACTCAATCGGAGAGTGCTTGTTTTGTTTACGATATTGTTTTCGAATTCCACGAAGTTTGATCTTCAACTCACCTACAGCCTGAATGTAAGGATCTAAAAATTCTT